>DATIPV010000089.1:0-4535 GCA_035471525.1 Robiginitalea sp. | reverse complement strand
CGCTGACGCCCAGGTAGATGTTGGCGAACAACTCGGCTTTAACCCCCAGCAGCACTTCCAGCCAGGAGGCGTTGAGCCCCGACAGCTCCCGGGGGGCGTCCCCACCCGGCAAAAAGCCTTCCGGGTTCCAGTACCGGTTGCTGTTGAAGTAGTTGTACGAATTCAGGTCGGTCTGAAACGTACTGAAGGCGTAACGGGCCCCGAACACAATACTGTTGTTCATGCCGTACCAGTTCTCATAGGTATTGTAATCGGCCCCCACTTTGATGTAGCTTCCTTTGGAAGTGATGTCGTAAATCGGGATCACGTTTACATCCTGGTAATTCTCAAGGGCTTCGGTGACATTCTTCGACTCGTTGCCCAATTCAGCGGCCAGGTACCAGTGTTGCGTGAGCCGGTAGTCTCCCACCACCTCCAGGCCGGTGTACCCCTCTTTGATCGTGCTGAGGAGTGGCCGGCTCAGATCGACGCCCAGGCGGATGCCGTAGGTTTCGCTTTTGGGCAGCGTGTCTGCCTGCTGCCGGGTACCCTCCTGGGCAGCCGCGAAAACAGGAATCAAAAGGAGCAGGGCCCGAAGGCTGTTAAAAGTAGATCGATACATGGGCACTGGTGCTGTTCTCTATAGTGGTTTGACGGACCTGCACGCTGTCGATCCAGTTGCTGGCGTCCGGCTGGGAGGTGGCCGAAAGCGAATCAAAATTCGGCACAAACCCGCAGGCGCGCGAGACGAATACCGAGCGGGTTTCGTAGTCGAAATAAAGCGTGTCGCGGTTCCCGGTTTCGGCGCCCTCTGCGTTGTCGGCCGAATTTGAGATCAGCACGAATCCCGTGCGGTTTGCGTCGGCCCGCATCGGCAATCCAACGGAGTCGCGGTTGCTCCGGTCGCTGAAGGTATCTACCGGGGTGTCTTTGCCCAGGCCGATAACCCGCAAGTTCGAAACGGCCCGGGCCGTTTCGGGAGCGGTGTAGTCAAAAAAGGTGATCACCAGTTGGGGGGTGTCTCCGTCCACGCAGATGTCGTCTTTTTCGCAGGAGGTGGCTGCCAGGCATAAAAGGGCCGGCAATACCAGGGGAAAAAGCCTGATAAGGTGTTTCCGGAAATGGGAGGCTTGGGCCATAGGTGGGTTCACAAAGGGTTCAAACGGTTTAAAAGTACGACATTTTCCACGTGGTGGGTCTGGGGGAACATATCCACCGGCTGAACGGCGGCCACCCCATACGCCTCCTTCATCAGGGCAAGGTCCCGTGCCTGGGTAGCGCTGTTGCAGCTTACGTAGACAATGCGTTGCGGGGCGATTCGGAGTATCTGGGCCACCACGTCTTTGTGCATCCCGTCGCGGGGCGGATCGGTGATAATGACGTCCGGCGTACCGTGCTCCTCCAGGAAGGCATCCGTAAAAACCGCCCTCATGTCGCCGGCATGGAATTCCACATTAGACTGGCCGTTGAGGGCCGCATTGACCCGGGCCGCTTCGATGGCCTCCGGCACGGCTTCAATGCCGACTACTTTGCGGGCCCGGCCCGCCACGAACTGGGCGATGGTGCCCAGCCCGGTATACAGGTCGTATACGAGTTCATGGCCCTGCAGGCCGGCAAAGTCGCGTGCCACCCGGTACAGGGCAAGAGCCTGCTGCGAATTGGTCTGGTAAAACGACTTGGGCGTGATCCGGAATTGCAGGTCTTCCATGGTTTCGGTAAGGTAAGCATCGCCCCGGTAACAAACCAGGTCCTGGTCGTATAGGGTGTCGTTTGCCTTGCGGTTAATCGTGTAGTACAGCGACCGGATTTCCGGGAATTGGGCCGACAGGTAATCCAGCAGGGCTTCCCGCGGCCCGGGCTCATCCCTGTAAAACTGGAGCAATACCATAAAGTGGCCGGCCTCCGTATTGCGGATCATCAGGCTGCGGAGCAGCCCTTCCTGCTTGCGGGGGTCGAAAAATGACAGGCCCTTTTCCCGGGCGAACTCCCGTACGGCCAGGCGTATCCGGTTCGAGGGCTCGGCCTGCAGGTGGCATTCCTTCAGGTCGAGCACCTTGTCCCACATGCCGGGGATATGAAGGCCCAGGGCATTCCTGTCGGCAACTGTCCCCTCCCGTTCGATTTCCTCAGGCTCCAGCCAGCGCTGAGAGGAGAAGGAGAATTCCATCTTGTTGCGGTAGTAATAGGGATTTGGAGCCCCCAGGATCGGCTGAATTTCGGGCAGCTCTAGCTTGCCGATGCGGCGGAGGTTTTCAACCACCTCCTGTTGCTTGTGCCGGAGCTGGGCCGCATAGGCCATGTCTTGCCATTTGCAGCCACCGCAGACCCCGAAGTGCGCGCATTTTGGCGGAACCCGGTCTTCTGAGGGGCGCAGCACCCGGTTGGCCCGACCTTCGTAAAAGCCTTTCTTTTTCTTGTACACCTGCACCGATACCAGGTCGCCGGGAACGGCATTCGCGATAAAGACCACGCGCCCGTCAGGAGCCCTGGCAATGGCCTTGCCCCGGGCCCCGGCACCGGTAACTTCCAGCTTTTCAAAAAAGGGGCGTTCGGTTCTTCTTGCCATGCCGCTAAGGTAATCCCTTTTTATCGGCCGGGCAACGGAATGCAGGGGACCAAAGGCCCATAAATGTAGCTTTCAGCCCTTTTAATGGATCGAAATATTTGTACCTTTGAACCGCTTTCCGGATGATTTCTCTCCATAAGTAGGAATGGTCAGGTTTAATCAAAATGTGACGCAAATGTCGGTATTGGAAAGGCAGCTTTCAGCAGAAGCCATGGCATTGGAGGCCCGATACGGGGCGAGCAACTACCATCCGCTTCCGGTGGTACTCTCCCGCGGAGAAGGGGTCTATCTCTGGGATGTGGAGGGGAAAAGGTATTACGATTTCCTTTCGGCCTACTCGGCCGTCAACCAGGGGCATTGCCACCCGCACATCATCGGAGCCCTCAAGGAGCAGGCCGAAAAACTGACCCTCACTTCGCGGGCCTTTTACAACGACCGCCTGGGGGCCTTTGAAAAATTCATCGCCGAATTTTTCGGGTATGAAAAGGTGTTGCCCATGAATACAGGGGCAGAAGCCGTGGAAACGGCCATCAAGCTCGCGCGGAAGTGGGGATACGAAAAAAAGGGCATACCTGAAAACCAGGCCAAAATCATTGTTTGCCGGAATAATTTCCACGGCCGGACCATAACCATTATCTCTGCCTCCAACGACCCTGTGGCTACCAAACATTTCGGGCCCTTTACGCCCGGAATGCTCAGCATCCCTTACAACGACCTCAAGGCCCTGCGCCAGGCGATGGGTCCGGAGGTGGCCGCTTTCCTGGTGGAACCCGTACAGGGGGAGGCCGGGGTTTTTGTTCCCGACAACGGATTCCTGAAGGAAGCCGCCGCGGTCTGCCGGGAGCACAATGTACTCCTGATAGCCGACGAGGTACAGACCGGCATTGCGCGCACAGGAAGACTTTTGGCGAGCTGCGGAAATTGTTCCTGCCCCGACCGGCTCTGCAGCGGCACGCCGGAGGTGAAACCCGACGTGCTCATTCTCGGGAAAGCCCTTTCCGGGGGTGTACTGCCTGTTTCGGCTGTGCTGTCGAGCGACGAGATCATGGAGGTTATCCGCCCGGGCAATCACGGTTCCACCTTCGGGGGCAACCCGCTGGCCTGCGCCGTGGCCGTAGCCGCCCTGGAGGTGGTACGCGACGAGAACCTGGCAGCGCGCGCCGATGAGCTCGGGCAGCTTTTCCGTGAGAAAATGACCGAAATAATGGGGGAAACCGAATGGGTAAGTGCCGTTCGGGGCCGCGGCCTGCTCAATGCCATCGTTATCAACGATTCGGAAGACAGCTCAACAGCCTGGGAAATCTGCATGGCCCTGAAGGAAAACGGCCTGCTGGCCAAGCCTACCCACGGCAATATTATCCGTTTTGCGCCGCCCCTGGTGATGACCGAGGAGCAGATGCTGGATTGCCTGTCCATCATCCGCAAGACCCTGCTCGAATTCGAACCGCAGCCTTAGCGCGTTCCGGATCCGAAAGCATGCCTCATAAAAAAACCCTGTGGTTCTGCCACAGGGTTTTGCTTTGCCAGTATGCCCGGTCTTAGGACCGAATTTCCTTGATGCGCGCCTTCTTCCCGGTAAGACCACGGAAGTAGAAAATACGGGCCCGGCGTACCTTTCCGCGCTTATTTACTTCGATTTTCTGGAGGGCGGGCATGTGTACCGGGAAAATCCGCTCTACGCCCACCGTGCCGCTCATCTTGCGGATGGTGAAGGTTTCAGTGGCTCCGGAACCGCGGCGTTGGATCACCACACCCCGGAAAAACTGGGTACGGGTCTTTTCACCTTCCTTGATTTCGTAGTATACCGTAATGGTATCTCCGGCAGAGAATTCCGGGAACTCCTTCTTGCTTACAAATTCGTTTTCAACAAAACTGACTAAGGAATCCATTTCGTTAGATTATAGTTGTATCGAACCAACATGCACGTACCTCGTCAGAGGTTGATCCAAAATCGGATGCAAAAATAAGCGATAAATCGCAAAAGACAAGG
>DATIPV010000088.1:0-3224 GCA_035471525.1 Robiginitalea sp. | reverse complement strand
AGTTTTCGAACTTCTCCAAATCGCTGATGATCGAGTTTATGAAGTCTAATTACTGGGATCCCTATGTGGCCCAGTATGTGCGCCCCAAGAAAGAGTTCAAGGTAAAGCTCAAGGATGCCGACAAGGAGTTCGTTTTTGACGAGACCGAGGCCGACCTGAACAAATTCGACCGGCTCATCGAGGAAGTGGAGCCCGGCAGCCTGCGGCTGCCCGTGCTTATCAAGAAGTACATCAAGCAGAATGCCAGGGTGGTGGCGTTCAACGTGGATCCGCTCTTCAATAATTCGGTAGACGGCCTTATGTACATCAAGATAGCCGACCTGCCCGAAGATACGGTGCGTCCGGTAATGGAGGAATTCCAGGCCGAGCTGGAACGCAGGCTCTCCGAGTCTCAGGGCAGCCCCTAGGCCTGCAATTCCCGCCGGATGAAATCGCGGCAGTAGGCCTTGATGGCCTCCCGTGTCTGCAAAAAGGCCCGGTGCCGTTGTTCGGGGCTCCCCGCTATTTTCGAAGGATCTGTAAAATTGTGGTGCAAACGCCGCGCCCCGGGGGCCGCGATGTACGGGCAGTTTTCCCGGGCGTGGTCGCAGACCGTTAGGATGTAATCCCACGGGATGCCCGCATACTCATCCACATGGTTGGAGGTATGCCCCGAAATATCCACCCCGTCTTCGGCCATGATGGCAACCGCATCGGGGTTCAGCCCGTGGGTCTCGATCCCGGCGCTGTAGACGCGCGCCAGGGGGTGCGGTTGGAGCGCTTCCAGGTAGCCGTGGGCCATCTGACTTCGGCAGGAATTTCCGGTACAGAGAACTAGAATGTTTTTCATGATGTGTGTTTTGGTTGGTAAGCGCGATTAATCGGTCCCTACAAGCTGGCTCCTGCGCTCGAACAGCAGGTTGTCTTTCCAGATCCCGTCGCGCCGGCCGATGCGTTCCCGATACCCCAGCTGGCGGAATCCCATGGCCAGGTGCAGGTTAATGCTGGGGGTATTCTCCGGGAATACCCCCGATTGCAATGTCCAGAGCCCGGCTGCCTCGCTGGCGGGAATCAATACGGCGAGCAGGGCCCTGCCCACGCCCTGCCCGCGGCTGCTGGCATCCACATAGACGCTGAGCTCGGCCACGCCCCCGTAGACGCATCGACCGGATACAGGCGAAAGGGCAGCCCAGCCGAGCAGTCGACGGCCTGCTTCGGCCACGTAGCGGCAGGTGCTCAGGTGAGCCTGGTCCCAGGCCTGGTAGTCGGGTACCCGGGTTTCGAACGTGGCCATGCCCGAAGCCATGCCTTCGGCATAGATTCGGGCCACCTCGGGCCAGTCTTCAGGATGCATAGGCCTGATCTGCATGGCTTCGGATCAACAGCACACGGAATCCGTTTCGCAACAGGCCAGGGCTTTCGGCTCCGGCTCCGGAACACCGCAGCTGTCGCTGGCCTTGCATTGGGTTTGGTCGGGGGTAAGGGCGACAATCAGCGCTTCCCCTTCGATAAAAGCACGGGCCACATGCAACTGGGCCGTGTGGAATTCGGCATTGCCGTATTCGAATTTCAGCAAGCTGTCTTGCATCAGCGGCTGGATCCGGTTCACCCGGTCCAGGATGGCCAGGGCTTTGCGTGCCGTAATGGGCCTTGGAGAGGCCTCAGGTTCCGGGCTTTCCCACAGTTGGATAACGGTTTCCATCCAGGAATCGGTACGGCCTCCGCAGTCGGTGGCGTTGATGTGGATGTTTTTCACCTCGGTGATGTGGTAACCGGGCTTCAGACGCAACCCCGGCCGGTATTCAAAATGGAGGGTTCGTTTGGAATTCTGGTTCAGAAGCGTGAGTAATTCGTGAGTTTTCATGTGATTGAATTAAGAAGTACAACATTGAGCGCCGATGCGCGTAAAAAATGAATTGAATAGTGACTGCAGGGAGTCCCAGCGTTCCTTGTCGATGCAATAGCAGAGGTTTTTGCCTTCGAAGCTGCCCTTCAGCAACCCCACTTTCTTGATTTCCGCCAGGTGTTGCGAAATGGTGGCCTGGGCCAGGCCCGTTTCACCGACCAGGTCGCTGCAGATGCAGGCGTCCTGCCGGCTGATGTACTGTAAAATGGCCACCCGGGCCGGATGCGCCAGGACCTTGGCTACGCGGGCCAGTTCGTTCTGCTGTTCGTCGAAAAGTTGTGTTTTGGAAGCACCCATCTAGTCATTTATATATCGCAATATTACGATAATAAATTGAATAAAAAAAGCCGGAGGGTACATTCCGGCATTTTTTTTCAGAACCAGGGCCGGCGGCCGACCTGGTAGGTGTTGTAAAAATCTTCGTCGGTTTTGGTCAGGTAAATGATCCCTTCGATGAGCCCGATCAGGCCGGTGGCCCAAACCAGGAAAATTCCGACGGCCAGGCAGCTGAGCACAAAACCGAGCACTGAGACCACCAAAAGAATGATGCCTTCTTTCTGATACCCCAGAATAAACTTGTGGACGCCAGCCCAACCCACAAAAATGGCCAGGATCCCGGCTAGAATTTTTTTGTTTTCTCCTCCGGCACTCTTGAGCCCTTCCGTGAACTCCGAGGCTGTTTTTTTGGCCTCTTCTCCGAAATCTTTGTTGTCGTCTGACATAGTAAAAGGGTATTTGTTGATAAGTATCTACAATGTAGGAAATAATTCCCTATCCCAGAAACGCGGAATCTTCCGGTTCCCACAACTCAATTTTATTGCCTTCCGGGTCCAGGATCCAGCCGAATTTCCCGTAGGGATGCGTCTCCATTTCGCCTACTATCTCTACCCCTTCCTCGCGCAGCTGCTGCAACAGCTCCTCCAGGTTTTCGACCCGGAAGTTCATCATAAAAGGCTTCTGGCTGGGCTGGAAATAGGTGGTGTCGGCCTTGAACGGGCTCCATTGGGTACTGCGGGGGTTGCCTTGCTTGTCTTGCCACCAGAAGGTCCAGCCGTATTGATCTGTCGGTATGCCCAGGTGCTCCCGGTACCAGGCTTTGATCTGGTCCGGGTCCTCGGCCTTGAAGAAAAACCCGCCCAGGCCTGTTACGCGCTTTTTCATAGGGAAGTCTTGATCCTAGTTTACTACTAAAAGGTACGTAATTTTCCGCCGATGCACAACACGGACTCCCCGTTTCCCCGGGGGACAATAAACTGCGCTGGGCCGCAGCTTCCCTGCAGCGCGCTTCACGGGCACGGTCTGCCGTCGGACCGTACAGGGGCAAGGGCAAAAAGGCCTG
>DATIPV010000087.1:0-2920 GCA_035471525.1 Robiginitalea sp. | reverse complement strand
TGAGCACCATTTATCTGGCCGAAGGCCTCAAGCGCGCGGGGCGCAACCTGACCCCCGAAACAATGATCAAGGCCATGGAGTCCATTAAGGACTGGCAGCCCGAAGGGGGCGGCGCCAAGCTGACCTTCGGGCCCGATCGCCGTCACGGGGGCAACGGCTCGCGTCTGTATAAGGCCGAGGGGGGCAAACATGTTCCTCAAACAGACTTTGTCTATTACGAACCGAGGTTTTAGAACGTGCCCTTACTGGAAGTTGACGAGCTGTCTATCAGTTTTGGGGGCATCATGGCCCTGGCCGGGGTGGATCTCCGGGTGCAAGCCGAGGAGATCCTCTCGGTGATCGGTCCCAATGGATCGGGGAAGACCACCCTGTTCAACTGCATCTCCGGTGTCTACCGTCCCGAGGAGGGTCAGATCCGTTTTAACGAAAAGAGCCTCCTCGGGCTCACCCCCGATTCGGTCGCCCAGAGAGGTTTGGCCCGCACGTTTCAGAATCTGCGTCTTTTCCTGCACATGACTGTTTTGGACAACCTGCTGCTGGGCCGACATATCCAGTTTCATAAAAACGTCTTTCGGGTTTTGCTGCGCCTGCGCAAAGAGGAAATCCGCCACCGCGAGAAGGTCGAAGAAATAATCGATTTTTTGGACCTTCAGGCCTACCGGCAGGCCCGGGTTTCAGATTGCCCTTACGGCGTTCAGAAACGGGTGGAGCTGGGCCGGGCCCTGGCCACCGAACCCCACCTGCTCCTTCTCGATGAGCCGATTTCCGGACTGACCGCCGAAGAAAAGGAGGAAACGGCCTACCGCATCAACGAAATCCGGGGCCGATACAAGACCGCCATCCTGCTGGTGGAACATGACCTGCGGATCGCCTCCAGACTGGCAGACCGCATGATCGCCTTAGACTACGGCCGAAAGATTGCCGAAGGCACCCCTGAAGATGTCCAGCGGACGCCCGAGGTGATCAAAGCCTATGTGGGTGAGGACTAAAGAACAATTTGGAGCCTTTACTTAAAATCGCCAACATCGAGACCCTTTATTATGACCGCATCTATGCGCTTCATGGTCTCTCGCTGGAAGTGAAAGAAGGCGAGATCTTCGCTGTTTTAGGGCCAAATGGTGCCGGCAAGACCACCCTGCTCAAGACCATTGCGGGCCTGCTCAAGGATCAGCCCAAAAAGGGTTCCATCCACTTCATGGGCAAACGGATTCACCGCCTGGCGCCCGAGCGGGTTTCCCGCCTGGGAATCGTCTATGTACCGGAGGATCGCGGGCTGTTCAGAGAACTCACCGTAAAGGAGAACCTCGACCTGGGGTGCTGGGGCCGAAAAGATTCGGGCATCAGGGAAGACTATGAATTCATCTACCAGCTTTTCCCCATTCTCAAGGCACGGGCCGGTCAGCAGGCGGAGACCCTTTCCGGCGGAGAACAGCAAATGCTGGCCGTGGCGCGCGCCATACTGCAGCGGCCGAAACTGCTGATGCTGGACGAGCCTTCGCTCGGACTGGCCCCCCTGGTGAGCCGGGAGGTATACGCCGCCCTTTTAAAGATCAGCCAGGCGGGCACAACCATTTTGTTGGTTGAGCAAAATGCGAAGATGGCCCTGCGCATCGCCAGTTTCGGCTACATCATGGAAGCCGGCAGGATCGTCTTGGAAGGCACCGCCCGGGAACTTCAGGAAAACGAGGATGTTCAGGAACTGTACCTCGGCGTGGGCGGCGATACGGTATCACCCAAAGGGTGGCGGCTATACAAGAAAAGGAGGACATGGTAATGCCGAATTCGGCGACCCATTTTCCCGAGCTCTTTTTTCAACAGGTGGAAAGACTCAAAGACCGTGTGGCCCTCCGACGCAAAGACTATGGCATCTGGAACCGGACAACGTGGACGCAATACGGCCGGAGCGTGCGCGAGGTCGCGGCCGGCCTTCTGGCGCTGGGTCTGGAGCCCGAAGACCGGGTGGCCATCCTGGGCGACAACCGCCCCGAATGGCTGATCTGCCACCTGGCCGCCATGACCGCCGGCGGGTGCACCTGCGGTGTTTATCCCACCTCGGCTCCGGAACAGGTCGCCTATGTTGTCGGCCATTCGGAATCCAGGGTGCTCTTCGTGGAAAACGAAGAGCAGGTGGACAAGGTGCTGCAGGTCATCGACGGTCTCAAGGTGGCCCGGGTGGTGGTCTGGGAATCCAAGGGCCTCTGGGGCTTCTCCCACGAGAAGATCCTATTTTTCGATGAGTTCATCTCCAAGGGCCGGCAGTACCTCCAGGAGCACCCCGAATCGGTTCAAGCCAGAATGAATGCCATCCGGCCCGAAGATACGGCGATGATCATCTATACTTCCGGCACTACCGGGCCGCCCAAAGGGGCCATGCTTTCTCACCGAAATATTCTGGCGCTGACGGCCTGCTTCATCGATGCCACACCGTTTTATGACAGCGACGAATTGCTGTCCTACCTGCCTTTAGCCCATATTTATGAAAACCTTATCTCCCTGTTCATGGCGGTCTGGGCAGGGGGCACCGTGAATTTTGTAGAGCGCATCGAGACCCTGCCGCTGAATCTGCGAGAGATCTCTCCGACCGTTTTTTGCAGTGTCCCGCGCATATGGGAAAAATTTGTCTCGATGATTCATATCCACATGTCCGACTCCACCATTTTAAAAAAAGCCCTCTACCAATTGGCTATTGGCGTGGGACTGCGCTATGTGCGCACTCCCGAAGGCAGCCGGGGGCGCCTGAAGTGGGCAGTGCTTTACTGGCCGCTGTATTGGCTGGTTCTCTACCATTTGAAGCGCCAGCTGGGTTTCGAGCGCGTGAGGTACGCCGTGTGCGCAGCGGCTCCGGCTTCGCCCGAGCTGTTTCAATATTACAACGCCCTTGGCCTTCCCTTAAGAGAGGGCTATGGACAGACGGAATCCA
>DATIPV010000086.1:0-10087 GCA_035471525.1 Robiginitalea sp. | reverse complement strand
AAGGGCCGCGCCCGGGGCGGGACTCGTGCGACGCGTTGCCGGGGTTTATCCGTTTGCCCGGTTAAGGTTGGCGGTAATCTGCCAGGTTTTGGGGGCCTTCCAGTAAAATGCGAACCACTTTGAGCACGCCTTCTTCGGTGGTGGCGATCTGCCATTTGATCAGGGAGATGGCCCCGTGCTCTATCTCCAGCCCGGTAATGCTGCGGGGGTGAACGCAGCTGCCGTCGTTGAAGAGCGGGATTTCCCCCGGTTCCGGGAACCGGGGCCTGTGCGTGTGGCCGATGATCGTGAGGCGCAAACCCCGCTCCACGATCCAATTTTTGATCCGCCGCTCGATGCGTATGAGTTCCTTGTAGTTGCGGGCCGGGGAGGTCGGGTCGGCAATGCCCCAGACCTGGAGCGGTTTCCACAGCACCCGGACCAGGAAGCGGCTCCAGCGCCAGAAGGTATAGTTCCACCAGTCGGCCTGGTGCCCGTGGCACAAAAAAAGCTCCTGTCCGCTCTGCGCGTGCTTCAGGATAATCCCTTCCTCGAACCGGATCCCCTCGAACAGCTCCTTGTCCTGCTCCTCAATGGGCTCAAAGTAGCTGCTCAGATGTGCCTGAACGTATTTGGTGTCTTTGTAGATCATATCGTGGTTGCCCCAGAGCCGGTAGAGCCTTCCTTCCTGGTGGAACAATTTCAGGAGCTGGTAAACATTTTTATGGGCCTCGAAGATGGATTCAAAACTCAGGTTTTCCCACAATTCATCCCCATCGCCCAATTCCAGGTACGTAAAGCCTTCCCGGTGGTAATGCTTCAGGGCGTGGTAGTAGATATTGCGGTTGTTGGCAAAGTCGTCTGCAAAGCTGTTGTCGCCCCGGTGGCAATCGCTGAACAGGATCAACCGGGAGCGGTCGTCGAAAGGGATTACCCGGGCTTCCCGGTACGCCCGGTCCAGGCGGCTTTGTGAGGACATGCCTTAAACATTTGTATAAATATCCAAAAAATGAATGGATCCGCCTCAGGGGGAGCCGGCAAATGACCGGGCCCCGACCTCCCCGCGACGTTGCTTCCTATTTCGGCCTGGGCAGGGGCATGCGGTACAGGTTGCCCCCGCGCCCCAGGCTGCGTTCGTCGGCCAGCACCAGAAGCGTATCGGCAGCAAAGCAGACCGACTCGAGCTGGGTGTTGGTCTGGAGGTCTATCAGCCGACCCTGCTGGCGCCCGAGGCCATCTAGGGAGAAGGGTTCGTAGACCCAGAGCTTCCCGTAGCCCAGCAGAACCAGCCGGCTTCCGTCGGGCGAGAGGGCAGCGTCGGTAACCTGGCAGGTACGGGAATCGTCGCACAACCGGATCCGGGCAATAATTTCAGCCACGTAGTTCCCGGGCTGGTCGGGCACCCGGTACACCGTCGCAGTCCCATCGGACTCGCGGGCCCGGTTCTTGGTAATAATGTACAGAAAGCCTCCGTGGTAAAAGAAGGCCTCAGCGTCGAAAAAGAGGCCCTTCTTCTTAGGGGGGAATGCCTTCTGGTCTGGGTAAGAGAAGCGGATGACCTGGACCGTGGTCTGGTCTTCCGACAGGGTCCTGGGGTCGGGGACCCTGTAAATGGCCAGGTCGGTGCGCTCGTTTTGGTTGTTGCCAAAATCGCCTATGTAGAGATTTCCCAGGGTGTCTGCGGTAAGGGCTTCCCAGTCGTTGTTCTTGACCCCGTCTATCTCCAGGCTCCTCAGTATGTTCCCCAGGGTATCCAGTTCGCGCAGCTTGTTCGAATTGCCGCCGTCTTCCAGCACCCAAAAAGTGCTGCCATTATAGGTATAAATACCCGAACATTCGTTGACGGAACGGGGCAGGGGAGTTACCGAATCCAGCACCCCGAACTGGGAACATCCCCAGAGCGGCAGCAGGTAAGGCAACAATAATAAACGCTTCATGCAGCAGAATACATTACGGGCCGGGTTAACCGCCTATCCCCAAAAGAAGGCGTACAGGGCCGCGATTATGATCAGGGCGGCAAAGGCCCCTATATTGAATTTAGGTCCGGTCTTGAATAATTCGCGGGTAAGCGGGATCCCTTTGGCATCTTCTTTCCCCTTGTTCTGTTGCAGGCTTACCAGCATAATGATTCCCATGGTAAGCAAGAGGGTGTAACCCATCTGGTCAAGGAAGGGCACGTTTACAAAGAAGGGACTCTCTGACCAGCCATTCTGGCCTACCTTGAAGTAGAGGGCAATCGGAATGGAAGCCAGGGCGCCCACAATAGCACCCCGGTTCGTGGTCTTTCTCCAGAACAATCCGAGCAGGAAAACCCCGAGGATACCCGGGCTCACCAGGCCGGTGTATTCCTGGATGAACTGGAAGGCCTGTTCGATGCCGCCCAGCAGGGGAGCCATTATACAGGCTATCACCAGGGCCGCAGCGGCCGACAGACGGCCCACATTAACGGTTTTCTTGTCTGAGGCGTTCCGGTCTATGTACTGCCGGTAGATATCCATCGTAAAAATGGTGGAAGTCGAATTCAGCATGGAAGCCAGGGACGATACAATGGCGGCCGCCAGGGCGGCAAAGGCCACACCCTTCAGCCCTACCGGCAGGAATTGCAGCAACCAGGGGTAAGCTTTGTCGGCCTGCGCCAGGGAAGGCATATTATTGGCAGCCAAATCTCCCAGGCGCGACATGGTGGCCGGGTCGTTAACCATTACATAGGCCGCAATACCCGGTATTACCACAATCAGGGGGATGATAATCTTGAGGAAGGCCGCCAGGATGATCCCTTTTTGGGATTCGCGGAGCGATTTGGCAGCCAGGGTCCGCTGGATAATGTACTGGTTAAAGCCCCAGTAATAGAGATTGGCAACCCAGAGCCCGCCTACCAGCACCCCGAGGCCCGGTAAATTCTTGTATTCCGGGTTGGACTCGTCCAAAATCATGACGAATTTCTCAGGCACTGCTTCATAGACCGTTTTCAGGCCGGCAAACACCCCTTGCCCGTCCGAAACCGCATTGAGGGCCAGGTAGGTGGTAATGAGCCCCCCGAGGACCAGGAAGATTACCTGGATGACGTCGGTCCAGGCTACGGCCGAGAGGCCGCCGTACAGGGAATAAGCGGCGGCAAAAAGGGCAAGCCCCATTACCCCGTATATCATGGGGATTCCCATAATGGTCTCCAGGGCCAGGGATCCGAGGTAGAGTACGGATGCCAGGTTCACGAACACATAAAGGCCAATCCAGAATACGGCCAGAATGGTCTTGAGGTTGGTCGAATAGCGTTTTTCAACGAATTCCGGGATGGTATACAGGCCCTTCTCAATAAAAATGGGCAGGAAGAATTTCCCGACAATCAGGATGGTGACCGCCGCCATCCATTCGTACGAGGCGATGGCCAGGCCCACTGCGAACCCCGAGCCCGACATGCCTATAAACTGCTCGGCCGAGATGTTGGCGGCGATCAGGGAGGCACCGATGGCCCACCAGGGCAGGGATTTGCCGGCCAGGAAGTAATCCTCGGCATTTTTCTGGTGCCCTTTTTTGTCTCTGGAAACGTAGAGCCCCACAAAAAGGATCAGTAAAGCGTAGGAAATGAAAATGAAATAATCCCAAAATCCGAATGCTGAATTCATGGCCGAGTTGGTCTAGTTGGTTGATCAGATGCAGCTAAAATAAAAGATTTGGGCTAAAAGGCTTCATTTTATACCCAAATGTTTGGGAGCCCATGGCCGCCGCGCCTGCAAAACCTGGGGTTAATCGCTTTCTTCCACCAGGGGGAGGTACACCTCGGCCTTCCAGGTAAGCGCATTTCCGCCCAGGTTGGGGTTGTTGAAGAATATTTCCACCGGCGTGGGCTCCACCTCGATCCCGCGGCGCTCCGCATAGTCGAGCAAGGCGTACCAGGCCCGGTCGGAAGTAATGTAGTTCCCGTTGTATATGGCTTTAATAGCCCGCCTGGGGAAAATGCGTTTGTACTGGATGTCGGGGTGCTGCGGGAGCCGGTCGGAACGGATGATGGGGAAGCAAAAGTTGAAGTCGATGCTGTCATTTTCCCGGTTCCATTCATTGACGACTATCATCGGGGGGCCGTTCAGCGAGGTGCCGCTCGATGCCAGGAAATCGCTCAGCAGCATAAAGTAGTCCATCATGCCGCCTGCCTTGTGGTGCTGGTCGGTTTTTACGTTTACATAGGCGTAGAAGGTGCTGGGCAGTTCTGCCTCCCCCTCGATGCGTACCCTGAATTCTCCGACATGGCTGCGCAGGCGTTCGGCAAAGTCGCGGACGTATTTCTTGCTCAGGGCTTCCACGGCCGAGCCGCCGAAGGGCACGGCCAGTTTGTTCATCAGGCTGTGATCGCGGTCGCGCACCTTTACGGTGACCGCCGAGGTGGAATCGGTCAGGGGCTCGATCACCCAATGGTACACATGCACCGAATCGCCGACGCTCACCGTTTGTTCCAGATGATTCAGGTCTTGCTGTATCAGGGCCTCCCCTGTTACGCCCACCTCCTCATTCCAGATTTTGATGGTCTGGTTAACGGTCCCGGGAAAAGTGCGGGCCTCGAAACGGACGATGTAATCGTAGGGATAGACAAATAGATATCCTATCAAAACCAGGAGCAGCAGCACTCCGGTGCCGAGCAGTACTTTCTTCATAATCTGATGTCTTGTTCCGTTATTCCGGATCATGCATTGTTCTTTGTTCCGCGCAGCGGCTCACTATTCGGCATCCCCCTGCGACAGGGCCGTATTCCCGTGGGTCATCTGCAGGTTGTCAGTGACGAATTTGCCGAGGTCGCGCCCCTGCTTAACGCCTACCTCTACCGCGGCACGGTAATGAATGCCCCCGTACATGCGGCTGATGGCCGCCTCGTTTGCCGCCTGCGAGAAGGAATGGAAGCTCCGAACGGGAAGCCCGTACGGGACCTCGGTATCGTCGTCAAAATCAAATTCGTCCCCGAAAATGCTGGCCAGAGCCGTAGAGGCGGCACCCGATACCACACTGTGCCCGCTGGTGTATTCCGGGAAGGGCGGGGTTTGAAGCACGGGTTTCCAGTTTTCGTCTATGTACTCGTTAATCAGGGTTTCGGGACGTATCAGGTTGCTGCGGTATTTTTCGTCCCAGCAGCTGATAAAGGCGTCGGCTATGGCCACCGACGTCTTGGTGTAGGCATATACCGTCTTGTCGAAATCGCTGCCGGTTTTGCGGCTGGCAATCTTGGCGATCCCGATCCAGTGGGCACCGGGGCTGATCTTCTTGGTGGCGAACATCAGGTGCCCCCGGGTTACCGACACATACGGATTGCAATCCCAGAACTGGGCAATGGCCACCTCTTCTGAATCGTCTCCCTTCTGAGTAATTTCCAGACTGATATCATATACTTCCCGCACTTCCTTCCAGAAAGGGGAGTCTTCTTCCAGCGAAAAGGGCGGGGGCGGCACGGGCTTGAACTGGGCCGCAGAGTCGATCACAAAGGGGCGGATCTTGTTCCAGTGCGGCTCGATGCCCTCCATATAGGCAGGGGGCGTGGGCTGCCAACGCGACGGGTCGTCTGTGTCGACCGTGAATTTGGACATGGTGCGCGTTTGCTTGTAATTGTCTTTGTCCATCCATTCGGCGATGTAATCGGCCACCTGCATGCCATACTCGCGGGAGACCTCGAATTCGTCCTGGTTCTTGTCGGCCCAGACCCCGTACAGGCTGTCGCGGAAGGCAATTACCCGGTCTTCCGAAAATATAAGCCTGCGGCTCAGGTCGATATGGGCCACCAGGGCAGCCAACCGGTAATTTACGGGGCTCTCGGTTGTCGGCGCCGGAATGCTGCCCAGCTCGGTAAGCTGACCCCGGAGGGAGTGGTATTCCGGATTTTGCAGGGTCATGATCTCGTAGGCTGCAATATTGGGGTAGACATAGACCCGGCTGGCCACAGGGGGGCTGAAAATGTCGTGAATCATCACTTCGGTGACCTTGTCTACCGAGGCGTGGTAGTCTTCAGGGCTTATTTCTATGGGGGTCGCCTGCTTGAAACAGGAAGCCAGGAGCAGGCTGGCAGTTAAAACGCATACGATTTGTGTTCTCATCTGGCAATTATTTTAGTGTCCGTTAATTCATATAAAGCTGCGGGGGCATCGTTGAAGACCGCCAGCAGGCAGCGGATTTGGCCTATGCGCACCAGGGCCAGGTGGCGTATCGACTTGTTCATGAAGTCGAGGCCGATCCGATTCCCCAAAAGTATTTCTTTTTCATTTCTGATCACGGCTCCCGGAAAGGCGTCGAGCCGCCCCTGGTAGGGTTTTACCCCGAAATAATTTCCGGCTGCCAGCAATTCGGGCGCGCCGTCCCCGTCGAAATCGCCCGGGAGAAATTCCATAATAGGGGCTACCTGCAGCGCTACCGGGAAGGCGACAAACGCAAAGCGCCCCCCCTCATTTTTCAGGTATCCCGACCGCAGTTCGGCAACCTCCAGCAAAGTGGCGTTTTCCAGTGGTTCGCGGCCGAAAATCTCCTCGATGGTCTGCCCGGCGAAATCGCGGTACTGCGGGTATTTCTTGCGAAGCATCGGCATCTGTGAGGCCAGATCGTCAAAGCCTACAAGGGGGTAGTAGGCCCCGTTCCGCACGGTTGCCAGAACGGGGTCCCGGCTGCCGTTCGCATCAAAATCGGAGAGGTAGATGTGCATGGGCGCCTTTTCGGAGGCCGTGAATTTGGAGTTGGTGCCCCAGTTGCCCAGCACATAATCGGCATCTCCGTCTCCGTCCATATCGAATGGGGCGATGGCCTGCCAGAGCCCGGTGGGCAGTCCTGTCTTTTCTTCCTGAAACCTGCCGTCCCGGTTGGCGAAGAAGCGGGGGGCCATCCATTCGCCGACCACGATCAGGTCGGGCGCGCCGTCTGAATTGAAATCGGACCAGACGGCGTCTGTTACCATACCCAGTGCGCGGCCGTCAAAAGCCTCGCTAATTTCCCAACGCCCCTCGCGGTTCTCCAGGAGGTAGGAATCGGGAAATGTGCCAAAGTCGCCGGTAAGGCTCTGGTTGCCCACAAAGAGGTCGGTATCGCCATCGCGGTCGAAATCTGCGGCCGCCAGCACAGAAGTGTTGGCCGGACTGCCGGGCAGAGGTTGCCCGCCGAAGCCGGCCCCGGTCTGATAATAGCATTGGTTTTGGAGGTATTCGGACGCGCCGAAATAGTCTGACCCGCCGTTGGCCACAACCAGGTCAGTCTTGCCGTTGCCGTCAAAATCGCCCAGGGCTGCCGCCGTATTTTCAGGGATGCTGTCGGTTGTAAGGCCGGGCAACCAGGCCGTTGCAAAACGGCCCTCCTGCTGCAGGTAAACCCGGGGCGGAACCCGTTTGGACCCTCCCAAAAAGAGATCTTCTGCCCCATCTCCGTTCAGGTCGCCTACCGAAAGGGCTGGTCCGCGGTCGGCCAGGCTGTAGGGGAGGAGTTTTTCCCGGTTAAAGTCGGTGTAGTGGTCCTCGCGGTGAACGAAATCCAGGCCCAGGCTGTCTGCCCTCAGTCTGAACCAGGGAGTCGAACCGGGCCGCAGCCTGCCGTAATCGAAAGGCTGGGTACGGTCGGGCTCGAGCTCCAGCGTTTGGTTGAGCTCGGGGTTTCGGACCACCTGGTAGCGGTTGTCGGGCCACACGACCAGCAGGGAGTCTATGCGGCTGCCGGCCGGGAAGCCGAAATGCAGGATCGGTTCCGAAGAGGCCTGAAATCCGCGCACCGGGAACAGCTCCCGGTACTGCACTCCTCCCCCGGAATAGGCGAAGGCTTTGGTGCCGATCCCGAAGGCATTGGCAGGGGTAAAGCGGAACGTTAGCTTGAGGTAGTCCCCTTTTCCATCCGATTTGTTTACCAGCACGCTGGCTTCCCGGTTCAGGTTGTTGACAACCAGGTCCAGGTCGCCGTCGCCATCCAGGTCTCCCCAGGCCGTCGCCCCGGAAAGCAGCGTATCTCGGGATATCCAGTCGCCGCTGCGGTCGGTAAACTGCAGGTCGGCACCTCCTTCGAACACATAGTTGTGCACATTGCCCGAGGGCATCATGTCCAGCGCCTTCTGGTCTACCAGGCGGGTGTTGTCCATTTTGCTGCTTATCTGCTCGTTCGATATAAACCTGACAAAGTCGAGGTCGTTGGGCCGTTTGGGGATGCCGTTGGAGATGAAAAGATCCTGAAAGCCATCCAGGTTGTAGTCTGCAAAAAGGGCGCTCCAGCTCCAGTCGGTGGCCGCCACCCCGCTCATCAGGGCCGTTTCCATAAACCGTCCGTCGGGCTGGTTCACGTAGAGCATGTTGCGCGTAAACTGATAATAATACCCATAGTCTTCGGTACGCATCCGCTGGGTCTGGATGTTGTCGTCGCCTTCGGAAGTTTTCAGGGGGATCTCTTCCTCGGGAAGCATATCGAGGGAGATCATATCGGGTTGGCCGTCATTGTTGATGTCGGCCACGTCGCTGCCCATGGAGAACCGGCTGGTGTGGCCGAAGTAATCGCGCAGGCGGTCGCTGTAGGTGCCATCCCCGTTGTTGAGGTAGAAGTAATCGTCTTCGTGGAAATCGTTGCCGATGTACAGGTCGGGACGCCCGTCCTGGTTGAAGTCTGAAACGGCCAGCCCCAGGCCGTACCCGTTGATGCCCCCATAGATGCCGGCCACCTCGCTTACTTCCGTAAAATGACCGCCGTCGTTGCGCATAAGCTTGTCGCCGGTTTCGTAGTTCCGGTTATAGCGCAGGGAAGCCCGGCCGTAGGAATCCTGGCTGTGAACGGCGTGGTTGAGGAGGTACATGTCCAGGTCGCCGTCGCCGTCATAATCCAGAAAGGCGGCGTTGGAGCTGTACGTGTCGAAGTCGAGGCCGAATTCCGATGCCCGTTCGGTAAAGGTATTGTCGCCGTTATTGATAAACAGTTCGTTGTGGCCTGTGAATCCGTTGATGCCTACCACCGCGCATACGTAGATGTCGAGCAGCCCGTCGGCATTGACGTCGGCCATTACCGAGCCGGTGTTCCAACTGCTGTTGCCCCCGATGCCGGCCGGCTCCGAGATATCCTCGAATTGCATCTGCCCCTTGTTGAGGTAAAGCCGGTTTTTGACCTGGTTCCCCGACAGGAAAACATCGGGCAGCCCATCCCCGTTAATGTCGCCGATTGCCACCCCGCCCCCGTTGTAGAAATAGAGGTAGTCCAAAATGTTCAATTCCTCGGTTTCCTTTAGCTCATTTAGGAAGTCGATACCGGTGGCCGACCCTCCGGGCTGGTCAAAAAGCGACCCCCCTTCGCGGCAGCCGGCCAGCAGCAAAGGCAGAAAAAGGAACAGGTACAGGTCTTTACTCATTGATCCGGAATAAACGGGGTTCACTTTCATTGGCGGCCACCAGCAGGTAGGTATTTCCGCCGGCGTCGCGGAGTTCGCTCATATATTTGACTTCCTGTCGAACCACAAAGCCGCTGCGGTCGTATGGTTGCCATTCAAAGCCCATTTGGCCGTCGCCCAGGAGCACATTCCCATAGCCCGCATCCAGGCGCGAGAACTGGGGTTTGAATTCAAAGTTGTTCCCGGCCATCACCAGGTCGAGGTTGCCATCCTTATTGAGGTCGAGGCATTGTATGTTGCAGGTGCACGAGAGCTGTACCCGGGGGGGCAGGGGCTGTATGCGGAAGGATCCCCCCCCGTCGTTGATGGCGATCACCGATTCGGAGATCTTCGATTGTTTCATGATGGACCGCTCGACCAGTTGGGGCGTAAAGAGTTCCCGCAGGGTTCGTTGGGCATAATCGGAAGCCTTCAGGTTTTCTTTCTTGAGGGAGACAATCTGAGAGGTGAGCTCTTTTTTCTGGTGCAGCGGGTAGTCTCCGTTTTCGGTGGTCAGCGTTACGATCTGTTCCAGGGTGCCGTTGTTGTCGAAATCGTTCACCCACATTTTCATGGGCCTGCCGGGCTCCGGTTTGTAATGCAGGTTCGCGCCCTGGTTCCCCAGGATCAGATCGAGGTCGCCGTCGGCATCCAGGTCGGCTGCAACTACCGAATTCCACCATCCGTCGAGGGTGTCCAGCGAACTTTTCAGGCGCGACAGGCGCCTGCCGTTGTTGTGGAAAATGACCGGGCTGCCCCAGT
>DATIPV010000085.1:0-3123 GCA_035471525.1 Robiginitalea sp. | reverse complement strand
GGCGTGAAATTGACGATGAGCGATTCTGGCATGGGCTGTTGCTTTTAGGGCCCCTAAAGTTAAATCACAGGGTCATTTGGGCGGCAGGTTGGCGTTGAACGCCTAATATTTCGGGCCAACGAACCAGAATTCAGCTATCAGGAGGGGAATACAGAGGTGTCGGCGCCGGGCCTGCATAGTCGGGCCTGCTTAATCCGAAGTCCAGTAATCCACCACCAGCACATCGGCGATATGGGGTCCGGCCACTTCCACGAATGCCTGGTGGTCGGGGTGGGGCAGGTAAGTGGCCCGGTCTTCCTCAGAAGCAAAGGTCAGGGTGAAGCAATGGGTAAACCCCTTGTTGAGGTTTTCCGGACTGTTGTTCAGCCCCCATTCGAACCCACGGATGGCTGCGATTTTGGAAGGGAGGGCCTCGAAGGTGCGTTCGATCTCGGCAATCTTTTCAGGCGGGGTGCCCTCCCTGAAGGAGAAGAGGACCACATGGCGCAGCAGCCGGTCGGCCCCGGCCGGATTTTCCTGGGCCCGTGCCGGGGCGCCGGAGCCGATTAGGATGCAGAAGAGCATGGATTTGGCAAGGGTCTTCATGGTGTACGGGTTTGTGGAAACAAGATAGGGAAATATACGGCAGCCGGGAGCGGCAGGGGGGAAATTCGGCGGCAAAACGATGGTTCTGCGATCGGAGAATTAGTGGTACTTTTACCATTGCAACAACCGGCCATGTCTGAAACCGTCAAGATCATCGAGTGTCCGCGCGACGCCATGCAGGGGATCAAGACCTTCATCCCCACGGACGAGAAAGTGCGCTATTTGCAGGCCCTGCTCAACTGTGGCTTTGATACGCTCGACTTTGGCAGTTTTGTTTCCCCCAAGGCCATCCCGCAGATGGCCGATACCGAACAGGTACTGGCCCGTCTCGACCTGAGCCGCACTCAGAGCAAGCTGCTGGCCATCGTGGCCAATGTTCGGGGGGCCGAGGAAGCGGTCTCGCATCCGCAGATCGCCTACCTGGGTTATCCCTTCTCGATCTCCGAAAACTTTCAGATGCGCAACACGCACAAAACCATTACCCAGTCGCTGGACATTCTGGAGGAAATCAGGAATCTGGCCTCGGCCCGGGGCAAGCAGGTGGTGGTCTATATATCCATGGGTTTCGGAAATCCGTACGGGGATCCCTGGAATGTGGATATCGTGGCCGGATGGACGCAGCGCCTTGCAGACATGGGGATCTCGATACTGTCGCTTTCCGATACCATCGGCAGTAGCACGCCTGAAACCATTTCGCACCTTTTCTCGGACCTCATTCCGCGTTACCCCGGGGTTGAATTCGGGGCACACCTGCATACCCACCCCCGCAGCTGGCTCGAAAAGATAGACGCCGCCTTCCAGGCAGGTTGCCGCCGATTCGACGGGGCCGTGCAGGGCTTTGGAGGCTGCCCCATGGCCCGTGACGAGCTTACCGGGAATATGCCCACAGAGAAAATGCTGTCGTATTTTACCTCTCGCAGGGTAGCGACCGGGGTTAAATGGATGGCTTTCGAGGCGGCCTACAACAAGGCTACCGAGCTGTTTTCTGCCTACGCCTGAGTGTTAAATTTTAGCGGTTATTTAGAATTAGTTTAGATAAATTTTGCAAATCCCACGCCGGAGGATTAATTTTGTTTTTATTTAAACTAAGTCTAAACAATAACCACCATGAGACATCTACTGCCCCTGCTAGCGGTCTTCTTCATTTGGACTTCCAGGGCCCAGATCGACACCGATTCCATCACCCTCGACCCCCAGAAACAACTCAATGCGGCCCAGCGCCTGTTATCCGGAAACTATGCCTCGGCGGTAACGGTGAGCGCCTATGCCGAAATGATCTACAACCAGCCCGAAGGCACAAACGGGGAACTGGATGTGCGCCGGCTGGTGCTTCTTTTCGGCTACCGGTTTAACGAACAGGTGCAATTCGTTACGGAGGTGGAGCTGGAGCACGTAAATGAAGTGTATGTCGAACAGGCCTTTGTCAATTACAATGTGGCGCCCAACGTCAACCTCCGCGGCGGGCTCATGCTGGTGCCCATGGGAATCATAAACGAGTACCACGAACCCACCACCTTTAACGGCACCGAGCGGCCGGGGGTCGACAACGTAATTGTTCCCACCACCTGGCGTGAGCTGGGGGTAGGGGTTACGGGCCGGTTAAACGACCTTTCCCTGATGTATCAGGCCTATGTATTCAATGGCTTCAAGTCCACCGTTTCCGACGGAGCCGGCGGGGCCGACGGCCTGCTGGCCGGGTCCAGCGGCTTGCGGGGCGGACGGCAGAAAGGCGTGCAATCGACCATCAACAGCCCAACCTTCTCGGCAAAACTCGATTACTACGGGTTCCCGGGCCTGCGCCTGGGGGCCGCCACTTACCTGGGGCGCACCCAGCCGGAAGAAGCGGTGGATGCCCTGGACGGAGCCGACATCGGTATCAGTATGCTGGGCCTGGACGCCCGCTACGCCTACAAGCGCCTCACGGCGCGCGGTCAGTTCACCTATGCCGGCCTGTCAGATACAGAGGCATACAACGACCTGACGGGAAGGGACCTGGGCAGCGCCCTGCTGGGATGGTACCTGGAAGGGGCCTATAACCTGCTCCCGGCCGACCGCAATCAGAAGCTGTTCGCGTTCGTTCGCTACGAGTCCTACGACACCCATGCGTCCACCGATGGCTCCCTGCCGGCTAATCCGGCCTATGACAGGAATGATATAACAGCCGGTCTTACCTATCACATTGCCCCGGGCGTGGTGGTAAAGGGCGATTACCAGTTTCGGGACAATGCCCTCGAGGGCTCCCGGGTACCGAACCGGCTCAACTTCGGGATCGGTGTCTGGTTCTGATACGGTCCCTGATACGGAAAAAGGGACCGGTTTTTGCCGGTACCCCTGTCGTGTTTCAGTGAATCTTGCTACCTTTTCGACATGAAGGAAATCGAATACCGCTCCAGCAACGCACCTCGCCCTCCCCGGATGGGCAGCGTGGTGGCAATGGCACTGGCCCTTGTAATGGCAGGCCTGCTCACGGGTTCAGGCCTGCCGGGCAACCTCGAGAAAAAAGTCCAGCGCGAGCTCGACAAGGCGCTGGGTGAAATT
>DATIPV010000084.1:0-4468 GCA_035471525.1 Robiginitalea sp. | reverse complement strand
GGTGTTGTGGCAGGCAGTGGCCAGGTTGTGTTTATACCGGTCGGGGAAGCTCTCACAGAGGGCTTCATACAGCTGAAGGGCCTCAAAGTTATGTTCGAGAGCACGGGCAAAATCGCGGAATACATCGGCCAGTAAAATGGCCATACGGGTATGGGTATTGGCCAGGTAGGGCTTGAATATGACCGGCCTGCTGCCGGCGAGCTCGAGATAGGCTCCCAGGGATTGCTCAAAAAGCGCAAGCGCCTGATCGTATTCCTCCAGGTCGCCTTGCACCTCAGCGAGGTTATTGTTTACGGCGGCCAGCAGGGGCAGGTACCGGGTTCGGTCTGTTTCCAGAATCGATTCATAGGTTTCCCGGGCCTTCAGATACTGGTTGCGGGCGTCATTTCCATTCCCTTCTGCAGCGTACAGGTTCCCGAGCTGATACCTGGCCTGGGCAGAAAGGGCATGGGCCTGTTCCGAATCGAGTTCTCTGTAGATTTCAAGGGCCTCCCTGAAATCCTTCTTGGCATACCAGTATTTTTGCTGGCGGCCATAGGCCTCTCCCCGGGCCAGAAGCGTATTGGCCAGCGACAGGCCATGCGATGCGTCTGACTGCGTCAATTCCCGATAGTGGGCGCAGGCTCCATCCAGCCGGTCCAGTGCTTCGCTGGGGTCTGAGGACAGTAAAACCCGGCCCAGGTTGTTCAGGCCCAGGGCCCGCAGATCGCGCCGCCCGGGCACCTGGCTTTCGAGCCATCGCAGATCTTCCCGGTATTGATCGGCCGCATGCCGGGTTCGCCCCATCCATTCCAGCAATTGCCCGATCGAACTGCCGATCAGGAAATAGGTTTCCGGGTCTTCGGCATGTTTGCGGGCCTCCCGGTAACGTTCCAGGGCTTCCGGAAATGCCCGCTGCTCAACCTTCTCCAAGGCCTCGTCCATCAGTAATTGTAAAGGCTTCATAATGCGTAAACTTTTCGTTTTCAAACCGGACTCTTCGCCTTATTCGAGCGGCATCGGTCCTGGTAGTCGACCCGGGAAATGGCATCGTATTCCAAAACGGAACACCGTGCTGTCTCCTTTTGCATGTCGATGAGATGCACCCCCATTTGGCTGAGGTGGCATGCGGCGTGTAAGATGGCAAAAGTGTCTGCGCCCGGAGCCCTGGCCACAGCGTATTCGCCAAAACAGATTTCACCCAGTCGTACCCCGAAAAATCCGCCGACGAGCTCGGGCCCCTGCCATACCTCCTGCATATGTAGCAGCCCCTTCTTGAAGAGCCCCGAAAAAATTTGGACCATATGATCCGAAAGCCAGGCAGGCCCTTGCTGGCCAGGCAGGTTGTAGTGGTCCTGGCAGAGCCGCAGCAAGGGTTCGGGACATTGGGCCAACCTGCTGGTATATTCTGCCCCCGGCACAGATACAGGCAACATTACGGCCTGGGTAAAAAATACCAATCGAGGGTCAGGATTCCACCAGCGGACAGGTTCCAGGGGATGGTGCCAGTAAACCATCCCGCTGTGGTAGGCCCTGAGCAGTCTGGATTCGGTCATTTCGCCTCCCACGGCGAGGAGTCCGTCCGGGTCTGGGAGATGGGACGGGGGAAAGCCAGCGTCTTGCTTTTTTTTGAGCTTGAAATAGGGCATAGCCAGGCAGCTTAGGGCTCTTCCAGGGAGTTCAGTTCTACGAGCTCTCCGAGTTGCCGGAATACTTCAAGCGCCTTTTGGGCCACCTTTTCCCTCACAACAGCTATGGTTTCCCATGCTTTGTGCGACTCTTTTTCGGCGATCTATACAATTCCCATGGCGATGGACAACTCGTGCATGGAATAGCAACTTGCTAATCCCCAATATTACAGGCTTTCTTTCCTGCAAACGCTGATAAATGTCATTAGTTCGAATTTTTATCCGGGAAAATTGTGCGATTTAACACTCCCGGGGGGTCCATGCCGGGGAGCATTCAGCCGGCGGCCGGGTCGTACTGGAATACCGCCTCGATGGGCAGACCGAATAGCTGCGCAATCCGGAATGCGGTGGGCAGGCTGGGATCGAACTTTTCCTTTTCGATGGCATTGATGGTCTGTCGCGATACCCCCACGGCATCGGCCAGGTCGCCCTGGGTCAGGTTCTTTTCGGCCCTCAGGACACGTATTCTGTTCTTCATGGCAACGAGGTGTTGGCGATTAACAGTAGCGCTTGGTGTTTATCCAAATGCTGGCTATGTAGCAGATCCCCATAAACAGGATCAGGTAGCCGACCTTGGCTTCCCACGGAATCAGATCGGTAATGTCGAGTACCGAAAACCCGACTCCCGCGACCAACGTGAGGCCCAGGGTTAGGCCCATGGATTCAAGCTGGATTTTCCGCTGCAACTCGTCCAGCAGGTTCGTCAGATTTCGATAGGCCCAAACCATGCCCAGGCCAAAAAAAAGATTCAACACAAAAGCCAATACGGTTAGCCAAGCAGTTCCGGCCCAAAGTTCGCGATGGCCATAAATTACCAGTGCTTCCGATAACACCCACGAAAGGGTCCAGAACGACAGTCGCTTCAACTGGCTCCTGCGACGGGCTTTAGGAGATACGTTTGTTGCTTCCATATACAAGTCTATTTGTCTTTTTGTAAAGTTTATTTTACAAATATAATCGATTTTTTTAAATTGTCAAGTGTATTTTACATTTCAGTGGCAATCGTATCGTTGCCGAGCCGCTGTGAGAGTGGAATAGCATCCTGCAAGGCCCGGGGCATACGCAGAAACGACCGGGGTCCACTTCTAGAGGGAGTGGTAAATCAGAATAGCGGGAATCGGGAGGTGCCTTCCTGCCCCTTGTGGTACAGATCGGCCAGTCGGTTCATGAGGTGGGCCACGATCTGGTCTTCCCCCTGGCCGTTGCGATACAGGCGGTACGACTCCCCGAGTTGTTCTTTCAGGAAAAAATCCAGATCGTCCGATCCGAACTGGTGAAAGGCGCGCCACGAAACGAGCCCTTCCAGCATGCGGCGATGCGCCAGAAAACGCTGTCGCGCCGTTTCACATTCCCGCTCCAGGGCGGGGTTGTCGCGGTTCTGTTCCTTGTGAGATTCCAGATAGAGCTCCTGGTACGCCATGCGCACGCGATAGTCGGCATCCCGGGCCTCGGCTATAAGCCTGAAGTACGCCCTGCTGACCAGTTTGGGATACGCCTCCAGAAAGCCCGGGGGTACCTGGCTGTTATCGAGATCCTGGATGCCTGGCACGGCATAGAATCCCGGCCGCGGTTCCGGAGCCCCGCTCACCCGGTTTGTCAGAGACTCACTCCATTGTGGCGAGCCCACAACGGTTGTCCAGGCGTCCGCATACGGATCCTCTTCTTTGGGCAGGCCCGAACAGCCCGCCAGGAACAGCAGGGACAGGACCGCGACAGGCAGGCCGTACTTCGGTGACATTTTCATTTCCATCGTGTGTTCCAGACCGAATAAACCACAGATTCCCGACTTGCGAAAATCTCCTTGGCGAAAGGCTTGCTTTTCTCGACAAACCAGCTGATTCCCAGAACCTGAAGGGGGCTCAGCTCTCGATCGCTTCTATACCCGGCAACACCGTTTCAGCGTACCTCTTCCGGAATATAAAGCACCCCTATGCCGGCTTCTTGCAGCGCCTGATTAAAGGCCGTAACCTGCCTGTCCAGAATATCGCGGGCCGTCGCTTTGTGCCTGGCCCAAACACCGTTCAGTTCGGCGATCTTCTGTTTGGTCCCTTCATTCACCCGCGGGATGGCGCTGTCGGCGTGGTTCAGGGCGGTCAGATACTCGGCGGTAAAGCCATTTACGAAATTCTCCACATCGTCATAGGCTTTGGACAGGCGCTGAACCATCGTTTTATCCCAGGCGTCCATGGCTATCGACAGCGTACGGGCCTCTTCGAGCAACCCGGGTTTCGAGGAAGCCTGCAGGTTCGATTCCACCTCCTTCAGGCGGCCATGCAGCGCGTGCATCTGATTGGTCAGAACCGTCATTTCGGTATAAGCGGCTTCCGCCTGTTCCATAAAGCGGTCGTAATCGCTAAATTCCTCGGCTGTGGTGCGGATCAGCGGGTTCTGCCGGATGGCCGCCCCGGTTTTTAGCCGGGTATCCCCGAAACTCAGCTCTAGGGTATAATCGCCGGGGATCGCCTTGTGGCCCTGGTAACTGCCCTCGATATACACCTTCGGCGCACCGGGCAGGGGGTTGTGCCTGAGGTCCCACACGAACCGGTTGAGGCCTTTTTTGGCGGGCAGCACGGCGGGAAGGGGCGGTGCCCCCTCATATTTTACATACGTGGCATCGGGCCTGGAGCTATAGGAGCGCACGAGCTTCCCGGAGGCATTGCGGATTTCAAGGCGCACCTCAGCCGACCCGGCCAACTGCGGCAGTTCGTAGTACAGGGGCATGCCACTGGCCGGGTTAACCCCGGTCAGGGGGTGGGAGCCGCTGGCAACAGGGCTGTCCATGCTGCTGTACCAGTTCGGGT
>DATIPV010000083.1:0-4277 GCA_035471525.1 Robiginitalea sp. | reverse complement strand
CATTGCTGAATTCCTGAAAGCCCGCTGGAAAGGGAAATACGATTTTTAGAACTTGATGCTCAGGGACTGACGGTGGAGGGTACCGCCCTCGAAGTATTCGTGGACCCAGATGCCGTCCGAGAGGAAAACCGTACCCCTGGCCTGCCCGTCAACCAGGGCGATGTAGGTGTCTTTCCGGGACGTGTTCACCAGCTTCATGCGAATTTTGGGTGTGCTGTCGACCAGCTGGTAGCCGTCGGCAAGGGGCTGGGCATACCAGGTTTCGGGCTGCGGGGCGACAGGGGCCGCAACTGCCACGGCCACCGGTTCCTGCCGGGGTTCGACATCCGCTATTTCCACCTGCGGTGCTGTAACAGCTTCGGTTTCGGGCTCTTCTGCAGGCGGGTTACCAACGGGTGCCGCTGCGGCTGCCGGTACGGCGGCGGCAGCGATTGCCGGCTGGGAGGCAGACGGCTGGTAGCTGTAGGGCCGCCCCGAAAAGGATTGGAATGCTTTCCGAATGGCTTCCCGGTAGGCCTCCACATAATCTTTCAGCCGGCTGCTGCCCTCGGAGGTCTCGAAGACCTGTTTGCCCTCGCAATCGACAAATTCGAGCTTCACACGGGTAACAAACATGCCTGAGGTGTCGTGAAGGCGTGCATAGGCCCCCAGGCAGGGCTGAATTTTCAGTTCTGTGGGTTCCTGATTATCGTATACTGCCGGATATCCATTCTCGGTGAAAAGGAATTTGATAAGGGTACTGGTCTGGTACTGGTTGGGCTTTCTGAAATTTTCAAAATGCGTGGGGATTACCACGTATTTATAGGGATTGAGTTGGGCATGGCCGGGGGCGCTCAGGAAGAACAGGGCCAGGAGGATACCTGCGGATCGGATCATGTAAATACCGTGAAATCAGTTGCGTCCCCAAGATAGGATATTTAATCCGAACTGGAAAGATTGGATGTGACTGGCTGCCAGGTTGCGGTACCCCAGCAGGTTGTCGGCCAGCAGGTAGAATTCCACAGGCCCCGCCTGCACGCTCATCCCCAGGCCTAAATTGGCGAGGGTGAACTTATCTGCGGTATAGGTGGCCTTCAGGGCAAGCGCATTCCAGAATCGCCGCTGGTAGAAGGCTGTGAGGGCCATCTGGGGGCCCCGCGGGCGGTTGATGAGGTGCAGCTGCCCCCCGAGGCTGCTGCGGTAATCCGGCAGGGGAACCGGGCCCGACTTGCCGTCCCTGTAATCGCAATCGCAGGAAGAGCTTGCCCCGCCTGGGTTCCGCTGGCCGTAGTTATAGCGCAGGGAAGCAAATAACTGGGTCGGGCGGAAACTCAGGTAGGTGCGCTGGTCCTCTTCGAACGGGACCAGGCCCTCCAGCTCGTCGACCAGCTGCTGCCAGAACTCCCTGTCAGGGTTCGAGAGCGCATCGGGCAGGATTACCTGCACGCCTTCCACCGCACCCCTGCCCTGCAGCGTAAAATTCCGAACCTCGGAAGCGTGCACCAAAAAGCCGAGGTCGAGCAGGCTGCCGGTGAGAATTAGCCGGTCGCTGAGGTTGTGGGTGAAGCCCAGATCGAAGCCCAGGCCCAGGTCGCCCCCAAAAAAGCCACGGCTCACCATTTCCCGCCGGATCTCGGCGGCCTGGTCGGCCGAATCGTCGTCCAGGATGCGCCGGATGGCCTCAAAACCCGAGGACCGGAATTGCATGTTGGCATCGAGGATGTTTACCAGCAGGTTGTCGGCACCGGGTTCGGTGAGGAAGTACCCGGAATTGCTGCTGCTCCTGAAGCTGACCATGCCGCTGTATAGCTTGGCGCGGGCACCGATGGTCCAGCGGTTGTCGAGCTGCCGGTTGATCCCGAAGTGAAACACGTTGAGCACGTCGCCCCGGGTCTTCAGGTGAGCCAGCCTGTAACGCCTCCCCAGCTGCCCGGCGTTGCCTTCCCAGGCCAGTTCGGCCAGGTCTGCGGGCCAGTAGGTTATTACATCTCCCAGGCTGTAGATGCCGAACGAATAGAAATTCTCAGGGCGTTCGCGGCCCCGGAAGCCCCCGCTGAGCAGTTCGGCCTGGACGGAGGTGCCGAATTCGTCCCGCGGTTTCAGCCCGCGTATGGCCCGGTCGCGTACCTTGTCGTTGATATCGAGGCCGTCATCGGCAAAGAGGTCATTCACCGCGATACCGCTCGCCCTGCCCTGAACCGAAATGCCCGACACAAGGGGGATACCGGCATACCACTGGTATTCGGCCTTCGCCCCGGGATTGAGCAGGAGCGCCTGGGGGATCTCCATAAAATCGTACAGGAGTTGCCTGTTCTGGGCCCCCAGGGGGTTCAGAACCGGGACGGCAAGCAGGCATAAAAGGAGCAGCTTCCTCATTTCAGCCGAAACCGGAATTGGGCGCTGGAACGCAAGATGATCTTCGGGTCGGGCAGGGGCGAAACGCTGCTGGCATCGCCCAGATTGGTAGCGCTTATGCGCAGCTGAACGGTGTTCCTGAGAATATCGAGGCTGCGGCCGCCCAATCCGCCGTAGGCGATTTCGCGGCGTAGCAGGGCCGTGGGGGCCGCATCTACCAGAAACGTTTCGGTATCGAGCACGGCGCCGGTGGCGTCCAGGAATTCAATGCGGATCTGAAGGGGTTTGCTGGTGGTATTTTCCACCTCGAAGGTCAGCACCCCGTCGAGCAGATTATCGGCCACGTACGGCTCCGAAAAAGGGGTAAATGCGAAGGTTTCCTGTATGAAGTCGACCCCGGGAGCCTGATTGATCACCGCTTCGGTAGCCTCCACGTACAAGAGGCTGGCCTCCATGTTGGGAGTAATGGAAAGATCGTCGTACTGATCGAAATTCTGGGAGTCGACGCAGGAAAGCGCAACCTGCAGGCAAAGCAGGCCGCTCAGGAGTCGGAGGGTCGTTTTCATGGCAATTTTCTCTGGGCACGCCCCGTGTTGCCGGGAGCCTGCCGTTCATAGCTCATTCCCCTCTAATAACTCTATAAATGGATTTTTATTTCGCGCAGGTGCCTGATAATCGGGCAATAATCGTGTTGCGGCTCGTCGTGCACATTAAAATGCAGAGCCTGAAGTCCAACAGCCTGCGCCCCAAGGATATCGGCTTCCAGGCTGTCTCCTATCATTACGGCCCGGTGGGCAGCCACCCCGGCCTCTTCCAGGGCCAGCTCAAAAATCCGGCGATGCGGCTTTTGCACCCCGGCCCTTTCCGAATGGATCACTGCCCTGAAAAAATGATCGATGCGGCAGTTGCGCAATTTCCGGAATTGCACCTCCTGGAAACCGTTGGTGATGATGTGCAGCCGGTACCTGTCGCGCAGGTAGTCCAAAATTTCATGGGCATCCGGCATCAGGTGCGTATGGGTGGACAACTCCTCTATATAGGCTCCCGAAAGGAGATCGATCTGGGCATCGCTGATGCCGTACCCCAGCTGATCGAAAACCGAGCGAAGCCTCTGGTAGCGCAGGGATTCCTTGCCGATTTGCCCTTCCCGGTACAGTTTCCAGTATTGCAGGTTGCGGGGCACGTACACCTGCAGGAAATCTTCCAGCCCCACCCCTATTCCGTGATCGGCAAAGATCTTCTGATAGGTCAGGGCCGAATTGCGCTCGAAATCCCACAGGGTGTGGTCGAGGTCGAAGAAGACGTCTGTGATCGGATGTTTAAGCATGGTATTTGGCCAGTACGGCTTCGTAAAGTCCTATCCAGTCTTCGGTCTCGTATCCTCCCAGCAATTCGTTCGAGAAGATGCAGCAGAAATTTCCGTTTACCTGCCTCACCTGCTTGTAAAGCCCGTCCAGAGCTTCCCAAACGGCCTCGCGGGAAGAAAAGGAAAGCAGGGCGTAGTCGTGGAAGGCAAAGGGCACCACCCGAATGGGCTGTTGTGTTTCCAGGGCTATGTCGTAAAAGAAAAAGGGCGTGCAGGTGCTGGCCCGGAATCCGACCCGGTGGGTATAGCCCAGGGTGTAGTCGTCGGTGAACTCGGCATCGACCAGGTCGCGGTAGGTCTGTGGGATATCTACCCGGTTGTAGCGCATGCGCGCCATCTGCACGGGCCTGTGCAGCACTTCCGAGAGGTTCTTTTTCTCGCGCTTCATCACCTCCGGGTCGCCGGCAGCCGTATAGGAAACCCCCAGAGCCACCGGGGAATAGTCGGCCACCGATTTGATGAGGAAGCGGAACCGGTTGTTATGGGGGGAAACGTTCTTGTCGTAGGTGGAATATTCCGCAAACTGGAAGAAGTACATGGCTTCCACCGGGTATTTCTTGTGCAGGGCGATCAGGGC
>DATIPV010000082.1:0-1694 GCA_035471525.1 Robiginitalea sp. | reverse complement strand
TCCGGAAGGTCTTGAACTCCACGAGCACAGGCCTCGGGTTGCGGCGCATGCTCTCGCACAATTCGCTGACGCGGGTGTACACCTCCATCACGTTATTCCCGTCGATGATATGCGATTCCATGCCGTATCCGATGCCTTTATCGGCCAGGTTCTCGCATCGGAATTGCTCGGAAACGGGCGTCGAAAGGCCATACCCGTTGTTCTCAATGCAAAACAACACCGGCAGGTCCCAGACCGCCGCAATATTAAGCGCCTCATGGAAATCGCCCTCGCTGGTGGCGCCCTCCCCTGTAAATACGGCGGTCACTTTCTTGCGGCCCCGGAGCAGATCGCCCAGGGCGATGCCGTCGGCTACACCCAATTGCGGGCCCAGGTGCGATATCATCCCCACGATCCGGTGTTCCTGGCTTCCGAAATGAAAGCTCCGGTCCCTGCCGTGGGTATAGCCGCTCTCCTTGCCCTGCCATTGGGCAAACAACCTGTGAAGAGGCACCTCGCGGGTAGTGAAAACCCCCAGGTTGCGGTGCATGGGCAGAATGTACTCATCCGGTTTCAGGCTGGAAGTCACCCCTACCGAGATAGCCTCCTGCCCAATTCCGCTGAACCATTTGGATATTCTTCCCTGGCGCAGCAGTATCAGCATCTTCTCCTCGATGAGCCGAGGCAGCATCATGCGCTTGTACAGCATCAGTGATTCCTGCAACGGAAGCTTATACCTTTCAAAATCAAGAACGGGTTCCGACATAGGTGTTAACGGGCTTGCGTTTTGTGGCACAAATCTACGTATTAGCCGCCAAGGTGCCCTAATAATTTTTAACTTTGAGGCCCACACCAAAAAGTAGGTTATGAGCGAAATACCGAGTGTAGACTTGCGCGACTTCCTTTCCGATGACCCTGAGCGGAAAGCCCGGTTTGTATCTCAGATTGGAAGTGCCTTCGAGGATATCGGTTTTGTGGCCCTTCGCGGTCATTTCCTCTCTGATTCCCTCGTAGAAACCCTGTATGCCCAGGTCAAAAAATTCTTCGAGCTGCCCCTGGAAGTAAAAAGCAAATACGAAATTCAGGGCATTGGCGGGCAACGCGGCTACACCTCCTTCGGCAAAGAGCACGCCAAGGGAAGGAAGGCCGGCGACCTCAAGGAGTTCTGGCATTTCGGGCAGTACGTGGAAGACGACCCGGAGCTGGCCAGGGAATATCCTGAAAACGTGCTGGTTGCAGAACTTCCCGCCTTCAACGAGGTAGGCCGCGAAACCTATAAAATGCTCGAAAAAACAGCCCTTTACGTCTTGCGGGCCCTGGCACTGCGCCTGGAATTGCCCGAAACGTATTTTGATGGGTTTATCAGGAACGGCAACTCCATTCTGAGGCCGATCCATTATCCGCCCATTTTGGAGGAACCCAAAGATGCCGTAAGGGCCGCGGCGCACGGCGACATCAACCTGATTACCCTGCTGATGGGGGCTCATGGGCGCGGGCTGCAGGTTAAAAACCACGAAGGCAAGTGGGTCGATGCTATTGCCGCCCCCGACCAGCTCATGATCAATGTCGGAGATATGCTGTCGCGCCTTTCCAACAACCGGCTCAAATCGACGATTCACCGGGTGGTGAATCCGCCCCGGGAACTCTGGGGAAATTCGCGTTATTCCATCCCCTTCTTCATGCACCCTGTAAGCTCCATGCCGCTCAACTGCCTG
>DATIPV010000081.1:0-5081 GCA_035471525.1 Robiginitalea sp. | reverse complement strand
CGGGCGCTGGTGCGCCTGCTCCAGGTAGGAAAAGGTCTTCTTGATCTTGTTGATCGAGCCGATCTTGTTCAGGGGAAGCCGAACCACCCGCGACTGTTCTGCCAGAGCCTGCAGGATGGACTGTCGGATCCACCACACGGCATAGGAGATGAATTTGAAACCCCGTGTTTCGTCGAAACGCTTGGCGGCCTTAACCAGGCCCACGTTTCCTTCGTTGATCAGGTCGGGCAGGGTAAGCCCCTGATTCTGATATTGCTTGGCAACAGAGACCACAAAACGGAGATTTGCCCGGGTCAGTTTCTCCAGGGCAGACTGGTCTCCTTGTTTGATGCGCTGGGCGAGTTCTACTTCTTCATGGGCGGTGATCAGGTCAATTTTACTGATATCCTGTAAGTATTTGTCAAGCGACTTGGAGTCTCGGTTGGTTACCTGCTTGACAATTTTCAATTGCCTCATGTACGGATTACGGATTAAAAGTTAACATCCTCTCATAATACGCCTTTCTACCCGTATTTCCAAAGGGAAGGGTCCATTCTTTTACATATTTTATGAATATTTCAGAAAGCTTTGGGAAATAGCCTTCCGGCCCAGGCCTTGTGAATGAAGCCGAACTCCCATATCTTCGTTTGTATGAGCAAAAGAGCCCTGAGGAAATACGTGTGCGAACTTAACCGGGAAGCGCTCGCCGAACAGCTGATAGACCTTTACGAAAGGTTCCCGGAGGTAAAGACCTATTACGATTTCGTCTTCAACCCGCGGGAAGAGGAGCTGCTTCGGGAGGCCAAGGCCCGGATCAGCAAAGAATATGCTCCGCGCGGCAAAAGGAGGCCCAAGGCCCGCAGATCGGTCGCACAGAAGTATATCCGCCAATTCCGGGTGCTGGGGATGGATCCGCCCCTGCTGGCAGACCTCATGGCCTTCAATCTGGAAACTGCCAGGCGGTTCGAGCGCACCAGGCGGTGCCCGGATGCCTTCTACCAGAGCATGCTGAACTCCTGCCGGGAATGGGTTCACTATATGGTGCTCAACGGCCTCTGGAAGGAAGGCGAATCGCAGTTCGTCACCTTTGTTGATGCGGTCCGGGAAGCTTCATGGCCGAACCTGGACCGGTTCGAGGCGCTGGCGGAACAACTTGAAACCCATCCCTGAGGACCATGGCACTGGTAGTGATACGCAACGACGACAAAGCCGGCCGCTGGGTGAACGCCTTCAAACAGGCCCATCCGGGGCTTGAGGTCTTTGACTACAACCAGCCCCACCCCAGGGAGGCGGTTCGGATGGCGGCTGTTTGGAAGCACCCGCCCGGAAGCCTGTCCGGGTACCCGAACCTGGCTGCCGTTCACGGACTGGGGGCGGGGGTCGATTTTATCCTGGAAGACCCCGACCTCAAACCCGAATGGCCCGTTTTACGAGTTACCGATCCTTACCTGGCGGCCGATATGGCCGAATACATCCTCGCCCAGGTTTTGGCCCACCTGCGCCAGTTGCCGGGTTACCACGCCGATAAAGTCAACAAGGTATGGAAGCCGCTTCCCTACGGGCGCATCGGGGATGTAACGGTCGGCCTGATGGGCCTGGGCACCCTGGGAAGGGCAGCTGCCCGGCTGCTTTCGAATGCCGGCTTTGCCTGCAGTGGCTGGACCCGCCAGTCCAGCCCGGAAACCGGTTTTCCCGTATTCAGTGGGCAACAGGGACTTAAGGCCTTCCTGGCATCCGCTGAAATTCTGGTCTGTTTATTGCCCTTGACCCCCCAAACCCGGGGGATCCTCAATCGCGAGACTTTCCGGGCAATGCCCGACGGGGCTTACCTGATAAACGTGGCCCGGGGCCCGCTTCTGGCTGAAGATCATCTGCTGGAAGCGCTCGATGGCGGAAAGCTGTCGGGTGCCTGTCTGGACGTTTTCTCTGAGGAACCGCTGCCCGCAGCGCATCCCTTCTGGGCCCATCCGTCCGTTCAGATCACCCCCCACATCGCCAGCGTTTCCGAACCCGCCTCGGTGGTGCCGCAGATCCTTGCGAATTACCAGGCCCTGCTGAGAGGGGGAAAACTGCACAATCGGGTATCCCGCGGGCTGGGTTATTAACTGCACCTGTTGAGAATTCGTCCCTTCAAATTTTCTGGAAGCGCAAAAAACGGCTAGTTTTGCAAAATTCGGCCCGTCAAATCGGAACGGGCCGGAAAAACGCATCAAAAAGCTGTCTTGGGCGCACAAACCGAATCTACCGAAAAAACGCTTTACGATTATCAGCTGGAGGACCTGAGCAAGATTTTCAAATGCCTGGAAGAATCTCCCGATGATGTGAACCTGCTGTACCAATTGCCCACAGGAGGAGGAAAAACCGTTGTGTTTTCGGAGATTGCCCGCCGGTACATCCGCTATAAGAAAAAGAAAGTGGTGGTGCTGACCCACCGCATCGAGCTCAGCGTTCAGACTTCCAATATGCTGAGCGGATTTGGCGTGAGGAACAAAGTAATCAACAGCGATGTAAAGGAACTGGACGAAAACGAGTCGTACGAGTGTTACGTGGCCATGGTGGAAACCCTGAACAACCGGTTGCAGGACAAGGCCATCGAACTGGAAGGCGTGGGGCTGGTGATCATTGACGAGGCCCATTACAACTCGTTCCGGAAACTATTCAAGTATTTCGAAAAATCGGTGATCCTGGGGGTTACGGCCACCCCGCTGAGTTCGAACATCAAACTCCCCATGAAGGACCACTACCGGAAGCTGATCGTCGGGGAAACCATTGCCTCCCTGATCGAGAAGAAATTCCTGGCCAAGGCCAACCTGTACAACTACGATGTAAGCCTGAAGTCCCTGAAACTTGGAATTAGCGGGGATTATACGGTAAAGTCGTCCGACGCCCTGTACGGCAATCAGCAAATGCTCGGTAAACTTCTAACGGCTTATGAGGAGTTGGGCCGGGCCACCAAGACGCTGATCTTCAACAACGGGATCAGCACTTCCAAATACGTGTACGAAACCTTCCGCCGGGCCGGATACCCGGTCCGGCACCTCGACAATAAGAATTCGGCCTCCGAGCGGCGGGAAATCCTGGACTGGTTCGCCGAAACCCCGGACGCTATTCTCACCTCAGTGAGCATTCTCACCACGGGTTTCGACGAACCCACCGTGGAGACCATTATCCTGAACCGGGCCACGCGCTCCCTGACCTTGTATTTCCAGATGATCGGGAGGGGGTCGCGCATCCTGAAAGACAAGGACGAGTTTACGGTGGTCGACCTGGGAAACAACATCGCCCGCTTCGGACCCTGGGATGCCCCGGTTAACTGGCAGGATATTTTCCACTTCCCGGATTTTTACCTGGACAACATCCGCAGCGATGACGAGATCGAACGGGAATTCGTCTACGAGATGCCGGCCGCGCTCCGGGCCAAGTTCGAGAAGACCGCAAATATCGATTTCGATGTAAAGGAAGTGTACAAGCAGGTTTTCGCACGGGGTAAAAAGTCGAAGGAAGTACTGGAGAAGAGCATAGAGCAACATGCGCATATGTGCCTGGAAAACAGCAAGGATGTATTCCAGGCCCGCATGCTGGCCCGCGAGCTGTCGGAAGAGATCGAGTACCGGATCAAGCAATACTCCCAATGCATCATGAACAATACCAAGAACTACCGGGAGTGGCTGCAGGAAGATTATGAACGGAGGCTGCGCCTGCGTATTTCGCAACTCTTTGCGGCACGCATGTAATCCGGTGTTTGCCTATTGGAAGCAGCAGGGCTGTTTCCCTAATAAGATCATACCAAAAGCCAATCCTATGAAACCAACCTGGATCGAAGCTGGAAAATTTGAAGACATTACCTACCTGAAGTGCGACGGGGTTGCACGAATTGCCTTTAACAGGCCCGAGGTTCGAAACGCTTTCCGGCCCAAAACCACTGCAGAGCTCTACCAGGCCTTTTACGATGCCCAGGAAGACCGTTCAATCGGCGTGGTACTGCTAACCGGGGAAGGGCCTTCGCCCAAAGACGGGGTGTATGCCTTTTGCAGCGGGGGCGACCAGAAAGCGAGGGGCCACCAGGGCTACGTGGGCGAAGACGGCTACCACCGCCTGAACATCCTGGAAGTGCAACGGCTCATCCGGTTTATGCCCAAGGTGGTAATCGCGGTGGTGCCCGGCTGGGCAGTGGGAGGCGGGCACAGCCTGCACGTGGTCTGCGACCTGACCCTGGCCAGCGAAGAGCACGCCGTTTTCAAGCAGACCGATGCCGACGTAACCAGTTTTGACGGGGGTTATGGCTCGGCCTACCTGGCCAAGATGGTCGGGCAGAAAAAGGCCCGCGAGATCTTTTTCCTGGGCCGCAATTACTCGGCACGGGAAGCCTTTGAAATGGGCATGGTAAACGCGGTGGTTCCCCATGAAAAGCTCGAAGAGACAGCTTATGAATGGGCCCGTGAGATATTGGCCAAATCGCCCACCTCCATCAAGATGCTGAAATTCGCCATGAACCTCACCGACGACGGCATGGTGGGGCAGCAGGTCTTCGCCGGGGAAGCTACCCGCCTGGCTTATATGACCGAGGAGGCGAAGGAAGGCCGGAATGCCTTCCTGGAGAAGCGCAAGCCCGATTTCGGAAAGGATCGGTGGATACCTTAAAGGTAGGCTGACTGAAACAGTGCCCGAAGAACGATATCAAGCCCGATCTCCCGATTTTGATCGCCAATTATAATACCATTGGCATGGAATGATCAAAGGGTCCATCAGAAGGGCTTTCACCGGTGTTTTCAGAAATATAAAACGCAGGCGAAATAGTCTTAATGGATTTTCCTTCAACCACTTGCGCAATCCTGCTAGTTCCAAAAAATCATCTTTCGCATAGGAAGGGGCGGGAAGTTTGTTCCCGATAACTGCCTGGCAATAAAGCCATGGGAAATTGACGCCGGCCATCGCAGACGCATGCAGGGTTAACCAAAAGCGCGGGTTCATTTCAAGAACTTTGAAATCACCGTTATTTGGGTTGTATATTAAATCAATATGGGCAACCCCATTCCATCTCAATGATTTCAGAAGGCATGCCATACTTTGATAAATGGACTCGTTATCAATCATTTTCAAGC
>DATIPV010000080.1:0-3267 GCA_035471525.1 Robiginitalea sp. | reverse complement strand
GCAAAGCCGCCATCAGTTCGGCCCTGGAGGAGATTGACGGGATAGGGGAACAGACCGCCCGGGAACTGTTGCGCCGGTTTAAATCGGTTAAGCGGGTACGGGAGGCCAGCTTAGAAGATCTCGCCCGTGCCATAGGCCCTTCCCGGGCCCGGAAAGTTTATGATAGTTTGCGCGAATGAAGTAACTTCACCCCATGCGCCGAATCTTGCTTATCGCCTTGCTCTTTGGTCTGTGCTGCCGGGCATACGGGCAGGATACGATCCAGACAGAAGACATCCGGATTGGCCTGGTGCTAAGCGGGGGCGGTGCCAAGGGACTGGCCCATGTAGGCGTCCTGAAGGTGATCGAGGAAGCAGGGGTGCGGCTCGACTATATCGGCGGCACCAGCATGGGGGCCATTGTCGGGGCGCTATACGCTTCCGGGTATTCGGCCCGGGAGCTCGACTCCCTTTTCACCCATACCGACTTCACCAATTTGATCCAGGATTACGTGCCCCGGAGCGCAAAGACCTTTTACGAAAAGGAGGATTCGGAACGCTACGCCCTCACCCTTCCCTTTACCGGCTTCCGGATTTCGTTCCCGCCGGCCCTTTCGGGCGGGCAGAACATATACAACGAATTGGTGCGCGCCCTCTACCACGTGCGAAACGTGGACGACTTCAGCCAACTGCCCATCCCCTTTTTCTGCATAGCCACCGACGTGGAGACCGGAGAGGAGATCTTGCTCGACAAAGGGTATCTGCCCGAGGCCATCATGGCCAGCGGCACGTTTCCCTCCCTCTTTGAGCCCGCCGAGGTGAACGGGCGCATCCTGATCGACGGCGGAGTGCTCAACAACTATCCGGTGGATGAGGTCCGCGAGCAGGGGGTCGATCTGATCATAGGCGTAGACGTGCAACACGGGCTTCGCGACCGGGAGGCGCTTATGTCGGCCACCGGCATCCTGATGCAGATCAACAATTACCGGACGGTAGGGGCCATGGCCGAAAAGTCGATGCGGACAGACATCTATATCAAACCGGACATTGATCAGTTTTCCGTCATCGATTTTGCCCAGCGAGACACCCTTATTGCTGCCGGGGAGAAAGCAGCGCGCGAGCAGATAGGGGTTCTGAGGCAGGCAGCTGCCCGCCAGCGTGTGAAACCGTCTCCGCGCCCGTACATCCCCATCGCAGACACCATTGCCGTAAACCGCTTGCTGCTGGAGGGAAACAACAGCTACAGCCGGGCCTATGTAAAAGGAAAACTCCGGTTCGACCTGGCCCAGGATGTGCCTTTCAGCAAGCTGCAACAGGGCATCAGCAACCTGTCTGCAACCGGCAACTTCAAGACCATACGCTATGAGCTCAAGCCCAATGGCCTGGGAGAGGACCTTGTCATGAGGCTGCAGGAAAACCCCACCCGGTCCCTGATCCGCATCGGGGCGCACTACGACGACCTATACAAAAGCGCAGCCCTGATAAACCTGACCCGAAAGCATGCCCTTTTCGACGATGATGTGGCCTCCCTGGATGTGATCCTGGGCGACCACATCCGCTACAACGCCCAGTATTACCTCGACAAGGGGTTTTACTGGAGTTTTGGGCTCAATTCCCGCTTCAACAGCTTCGACCAGCAAATCAGCTATGGGTCGATCCGTTCCAACTTCGACCTTCCCGAAGATGAAAACATAAACAGCATCGGCCTGGATGTCTCCGACCTCACCAATCAGATCTACGTGCAGACCGTGCTGCGCGAGGAATTTGCCTTTAGCATGGGTCTTGAGCACAAGTATCTGCAATACAGCACGGAAACCCTCAGTCAACTCGATACCGCCAACAGGGTTGTCCCCGGGGATCAGACAGATCGCCGCACCTATTTCGAAAAGAGCCACTATGCAAGCGCTTACGGAACACTAACCCTCGACACGTACGACGACCGCTACTTCCCTTCGCGCGGGCTCTTCTTCGACGGCGATTTCCACATTTACCTGTTTTCTTCTGACTTCAACGACAATTTCAGGGAGTTCTCGGTGGCCAAAGCCCGGATGGGGGGCGCCTTTCCCATTGGGAGGCGGCTGAGCATGAACCTGGAAACCGAAGGCGGGTTTAAGCTGGGCGCCTCGTCCGTTACTTCCATGGACTTTGTACTGGGGGGGTTCGGAGGAAGCCTGATCAATAATTTCATCCCCTTTGTCGGGTACGATTTTCTCTCCCTTCCCGGGAACAGCTATGTAAAGGCATATGGGCGCTTAGACTGGGAGTGGGTACCCAAGAACCACCTGCTGCTGGCCGCCAATATCGCCAACGTGGCCGACGACCTGTTCCGGACCGGCGAATGGTTTACTTCGCCCGATTACTCAGGCTATGGGCTGGGCTACGGATGGGAGTCGTTTTTCGGCCCTGTACACCTGATGTATGCCTGGACCCCCGAGGGCAACCAGCAGCACTTCTATATCAGCGTTGGCTTCTGGTTCTGAAACGCCTTCCTCCCCGCGGCGCGCCCCTTGAGCAAACCGGTATTTTTACGATATTTGCACAAAGCTAGTGATGCCAGGTACACGCTTCCATATCCATTCGCACCTCAGGGCCATGTGGTAAGGCGATCCCGAATCGCGCTGTCCCCTTCCCGGACGACAGGTCCGGATGTTTAGTTCTATGTCACTTTTAATACGAATCACATGCCTTTAACAGACAATACTTCCCTGCACCTTCCCAAAGAGGTGCCTGCCGCAGCCGACTTCCTGCCGTTGCTGGGCACCGACCACGTCGAACTCTATGTGGGCAACGCCAAGCAGGCCGCCCATTACTACATGTCGGCCTGGGGTTTCCAGCCCGTTGCCTATGCCGGCCTTGAAACCGGACTGAAAGACCGGGTATCCTATGTGCTGCAGCAAGACAAGATTCGCCTGGTCCTTACCTCTCCCCTCAAGCCCGACGGGGAGATAAACGGGCATATCAACCGGCATGGGGACGGGGTTAAAGTGATTGCCCTCTGGGTCGACGATGCCCGTAAAAGCTTTGAAGAAACCGTAAAGCGGGGCGCCGAGCCGTTTATGGAGCCCAGGGAGCTTTCAGATGAGGAGGGCACCGTGGTCTTGTCGGGGATCCACACCTATGGGGAAACCATACACCTGTTCGTGGAACGCTCGGCGTATCAGGGCCCTTTTTTGCCGGGCTACCGCGCCTGGAACCCCCATTACCGCCCCGATCCGCTTGGCCTGAAGTACATAGATCACATGGTTGGCAACGTGGGGTGGAACGAGATGAACAAATGGTGCGAGTTTTA
>DATIPV010000079.1:0-2058 GCA_035471525.1 Robiginitalea sp. | reverse complement strand
GACAGATCGTCCAGGATCCAGAAGGAGCGCCCGGCCGTGGCGGCAATCAGGTCGTTGTTCCGGAACCCCAGGTCGTTGATCGGTACCACCGGCAGATTCAGCTGGAACCGTTCCCAGCGCTGGCCTCCGTTTACCGACAGGTACAGGCCGGTTTCGGTGCCGGCATAGAGCAGGCCGGGCCTTACCGGATCTTCGCGCACTACCCTGGGGAAGCCGTTCGGGTCGTCGAACCCGGTGGTGATCAGCGTCCAGTTCTGGCCGTAATCGGTGGTTTTATACACGTAGGGGGCCAGGTCCATGAACTTGTACCGCATAAGGGTAACGTAGGCGGCAGCCGGGTCGTGGGGCGAAACTTCGATGCTGTTCACAATGCCCTCCTGCATGCCCGGAGGGGTTACATTGGTCCACTGCTGCCCGCCATCGCGGGTCAGGTGCACCAATCCGTCGTCGCTCCCGGCCCATAATACGCCCCGCTCATGGGGCGAAGCGGCCAGGTACATCAGGGTGTTGTAGTTTTCCCCACCGGCCGCCTCGTTGGTAAACGGCCGGCCGCCGGGCCCCTGATGTTCCGGATCGTTCCGGGTCAGGTCGGGGCTGATCGCTTCCCAGCTCTGGCCCTCGTCGCGCGAGCGGAACACCACGTTGCCTGCGTGGTAAAGGGTCGTGCGGTCGTGGGGGTCGGTCAGGATGGGCGCGTTCCAATTGTAGCGGTACCTGTGACGGTTGGGCGGGTTGCCCAGGGAAAGTTCAGGGTACTCCTTGATTTCTTTCCCATCGCGGGTGGCCGCCACCCATTTCTCGATGATGCCCTGGTAACAGCCCCCGAAGATCAGCTCGGGATTATCCGGGTCAAAGGCCAGGTAGGCACTCTCGCAACCCGCCACGGAGTACCAGTCTTTCCAGTCGATACCCGCTCCGTTGGTGCGGCTGGCGATGGCGATGGCCGAATTATCCTGCTGCCCCCCGTAAACGTAATACGGAAAGCGGTTGTCTGTGATTACCCTGTAAAACTGGGCCGTGGGCTGGTTTTCCTGCGTACTCCAGGACTGTCCGCCGTTATAGCTGATATTGGCCCCCCCGTCGTTGGCGTTGGCCAGGATGCTATTGTCATAGGGGTCTATCCACAGGTCGTGGTTGTCGCCGTGGGGGGTGGAGAGGGGCTGGAAGGTCTTGCCTCCGTCTATGGAACGGGTAACCGGTGCATTGAGCACATACACGCGGTTGGGGTCTGTCGGATCGGCAAAAATTTCCATATAATACCAGGAGCGCGCCACATTGATCCGGTCTTTGTTGACCTGTTGCCAGGAATCTCCCCCGTCGTCTGAGCGGTATACCCCGGCTTTTTCCCCATCGGCTTCCAAAACGGCAAACACGAGCCCGGCCTGGGCCCCGGATGCGGAAATGCCTGCCTTGCCAAAGGATTCCGGCAGGCCCTTCTTGAGCTTTTTCCAGCTGTTGCCCCCGTCTTCCGATTTATACAAACCGGAGCCGGCTCCGCCGGACTCCATGGTCCACGGCTTGCGGCGGTGTTCCCAGAAGGCGGCGTACAAAACCAGGGGGTTGTTGGGGTCCATGCTAAGCGAGGAGGCCCCGGTTTCGGGGTTCACATAGAGCACGCGCTCCCAGGTTTTGCCCCCGTCTGTGGAGCGGTATATGCCCCGGTCTTCACTGGGGCCGTACTGGGCTCCCTGAACGGCGGCAAAGAAGGTGTTCTCGTCGCGCGGATGTATGATCACATCCGATATATGCCGGCTCCTGTCCAGGCCGATATGTTCCCAGCTCTTGCCGGCGTTGCGCGAGAGGTAAACCCCGTCGCCCATGGAGGTCATTACGCCCCGGGCGGCGTGCTCGCCCATGCCTGCCAGCACCAGGTTCGGGTTGGTGGCCGAAACGGCGATGTCGCCCACGGTACCGGTCCTGAAAAATCCGTCAGAGACGTTGTCCCAGCGGATCCCGCCATCGGTGGTCTTCCATACCCCGCCGCCTGTGGAGCCCATATAAAAGGTGCCGGGATTACCCGGAACCCCGCAAACGGCTACACTGCGCCCCCCTCTGAAA
>DATIPV010000078.1:0-1791 GCA_035471525.1 Robiginitalea sp. | reverse complement strand
GTAGACGGTGAACTTAACACAAGAATTACCCAACGGCATCCCATCGGACGCGTGGCGGGGGAACAGCAGTTCTATCTCGACGACGAAGGCCTTAAAATGCCCCTGTCCCCCAATCATTCCGCGCGGGTTCCCATTATTACGGGCAATATTACGGGCAACAGCCTGCAGGATGTCTATGAGATCCTGAAATACATCAACGAGGATCCCTTCCTGAGCAAGAACGTGATCGGGATCCACATCGAGGAAGAATCGGATTACCGGCTCAGGTTCCGGCTCGACAATTTTGTGGTCAGGCTCGGCGGCGTAGCCGACCTGGCACAGAAGTTCAACAATTTCAAGGCCTTTTACGCCAAGGCCTCTCAAGATAAAACCCTGGCGCACTATCAGGTAGTCAGCCTGGAATTCGACAACCAGGTAGTGTGCACTAAAATCTGACTAGGCATGGAAGAAATGAAATATTCCGTAGGACTGGATATCGGCACCACCAAGATTGTCGCCATCATCGGGAAGGAGAACGAATACGGGAAGATCGAGGTAGTGGGCATCGGGCGCTCCAAGAGCCTGGGGGTGCACCGCGGGGTGGTTAACAACATCACCCAGACCATACAGTCCATTCAGCAGGCGGTGGAACAGGCCGAAACCAGCTGCGGCCTGCGTATCGGCTCGGTTACCGTCGGCATAGCCGGTCAGCACATCCGTTCCCTCCAGCACAGCGACTACATTACCCGTGCCAACTCGGAAGAGGTGATCGGGGAAGACGACCTGGAGAAACTCATCAACCAGGTGTACAAGCTGGTGATGCTTCCGGGAGAGGAAATCATCCACGTGCTTCCGCAGGAATACAAGGTAGACGGGCAGGCCGAGGTCAAGCAGCCCATCGGGATGTACGGCGGCCGGCTGGAGGCCAATTTCCACGTGGTGGTGGGGCAGATATCATCCATCAAGAACATTGGGCGCTGCATCAAGAGCGCCGGCCTGGACCTCGACAACATTACCCTGGAGCCGCTGGCCTCGGCCAATGCGGTGCTCAGCCAGGAAGAAAAGGAGGCCGGGGTGGCCCTGATCGATATCGGGGGCGGCACCACCGACCTGGCCATCTTCAAAGACGGCATCATCCGGCACACGGCCGTGATCCCCTTTGGCGGGAATGTGATTACCGAAGACATCAAGGAAGGCTGCTCCATCATCGAGAAACAGGCCGAGCTGCTGAAGATCAAATTCGGATCGGCCTGGCCCGGGGAGAACAAAGACAACGAAATCGTCTCCATTCCCGGCCTTCGGGGCCGCGAACCCAAGGAGATCAGCCTGAAGAACCTCTCCAAGATCATACACGCCCGGGTAGTCGAGATTATCGAGCAGGTATACCTGGAGATCAAGAATTACGGGCACGAAGAGCAAAAGAAGAAATTGATCGCGGGCATCGTCCTCACCGGGGGCGGCAGCCAGCTTAAGCACCTGAAGCAGCTGGTGGAATATATCACCGGCATGGATACGCGCATCGGGTACCCGAACGAACACCTGGCCGGGGATTCCGACGCCGAGATCGCGAGCCCCACCTATGCGACCGCCGCGGGCCTGCTGATGAACGCCGTGGAGCACAAGCGCAAAAACGCCAAAAAGCCCCGGAAAGCCGGGTCGGGACCCGAATCGGGCGAGCTGGTGCTGGAAACTGCCGGCAAAACCAATGAGGCGGAGGGGTCTAAAAAAGAACGCAAATCGGTTCTGGACAAGTGGGCCGACAAACTGAAGGAATTCCTGGACAATGCCGAATAGGCGGTTCGGGAACAGGAT
>DATIPV010000077.1:0-6552 GCA_035471525.1 Robiginitalea sp. | reverse complement strand
TGGCCGCCTACGGCATGCCTGGCCTGCAGGTCCTGCGGGCCGCCACTTCGGTTAACGCAGAGGCCTTTCACCTGGGCCGGCTTGGCCGGGTGCGGGAAGGTTTCCTGGCAGACCTGATCGCCGTGCCGGGCGATCCCTCGGCCGACCTTTCAGCCCTTCGCCGGGTTTCCCTGGTGGTGTTCAAGGGGCAGATCGTAAAAAACGAGCGCCCCTGAGGGCACGGAAGCCTGCCAGGCACTTTCAGGAAGGCCGCGTATATGGGTTCCGGGGGGTGCCCAGGGCAGACCCCAACAGGTTCACAATACCCCGGGGGCATAGTCGGGGTCAGTTTCCCTTCCCTTTGTTTTTCTGCTGGCCGGGGGCGTAATTCTTGGCAGATTTCTCCCCGGTAATTTTTTTGGCCTGCCCGGGCGGCAGGTCGCCGTGGGCATTGGTATGGACCGATTTGCACGAAGTCAGGGCAAAACAGGCCAGCAGGCTGAGCAGGAGGACTTTTTTCATATTTCAACGAGAATTAACAGGGCCATTGCGCCCTACATACCAAACGCCGGAGCGCTCAATTTCGTATGGCTCAAACCGGATTCTGACCGGCTTTCCGGCTAATAACTCAGAGCAGCCCGGCAACTAAGAATCCGAGGTAAGTACCCAGGGCGTTGCCCAGGGAGCCGATGATGATGGCCGGCAGAATGAGCTCGTCCCGATGGAAATTCTTGGCCAGGGCCATGGCGCTGGTGCCCCCGCCGATATTGGCCTGGGAGGCGATGGCCGCCAGCTCCCAGTCGTACCGCAGCAAAGCGGCCGTCCCGAATGTGACCAGCCCGTGTACCCCCACGGCCAGGAGCACCATCCCAAGCAGCAACACGGCCAGCTGCCCGGCCTCTACCATGGCAGACAGGTCGCAGTAGGCCCCCACGACAGCCAGGAAAAGGTACACGGCCCAGCCGCCCAGGAACATATTGCCCCGGAACCGGTGTATGGCCGGCACCTGGGCCAGGAGCAGGGCCAGCGTGGTGAGCACGATCATCGAAGGGATAGGCAGGCCCCAGGAAGCCAGGAGTGACGTAAGCCAGTCGGAAGCCAGCAGGGCGGCCCCGGCGATGGCGATCCAAAGCGACAGGCTCCCCAGGGTGAGCCGTTCGGCCTCGTCGGAGGCCGGGGCGGGCCCGGCGGACAGTTCCCCGGTAACTACTGGCACCCCTCCTGTTTTCCGGCGCGGCATCCAGCGCCCGAGCAGTACCGGCAGGGTGATGGTGGCGAAGAACCAAAGGGTGGTAAGCACGTTGTCGACCGCCACTGAGCTGGTGTAGATCAGGCCGTTTTCGGTAACCCCGTACTGCAGGGCCACCGCATTGAAGTTGATGCTGCCGCCTGTGTAGGTGCCGGTAAACATGCCGGCCAGCGGATTGTACAGCCCCTCGAACAGCGGGCTGTCGCCGATCAGGAGCATCCCGGCCACCACCCCGACTACCGTGCCCAGGCTGCCGGCCAGGAACAGCACCAGAATGGGGACCCCGGTCTTGCGAAGCTGCGCCAGGTTGGCGTCGAGCAGCAACAGGAAAAGGGCCGCAGGGGCAATGGTCTCAAAAATGGCATCATAGGTCGGGTTGGCCCGGCTCGGGATAAGCCCCAGGTTGGAGAATACCGCCCCGAAGATGATGGCCAGCAGGGCGATGCCGAACGATTTGAACGGGGGGCGCTGGCTGAACCGGTACGAGAGGTACAGGATCAGGGCCAGGAGGGTGATCAGATAGGCAGGCTGCTCGGTATAGGTCATCCCGGAAGGCCGATCAGTTCGAGGTCTCCGAGATAAATGCTCCCACCTCTTCCCGGAATTGCTTCATGGAGGGTTCGTGGGTGTACATCATATGCCCGGCCTCGTAGTATTTCATAATGATGTTGTTCTGCAGATCCGACGGCAGGTCCATATGGCTGATGGAGTATTCCACCCCGTAGAAGACCGTTGCCAGGTCGTAGTAGCCGTTCAGGATCATGATCTTGAGGTTCGGGTTCCGCTTCATGGCCGTGGCCATGTCGGGCAGGGTGCTGATGGCCACCTGCCCGCCCCAGGCATCGTTCCCCCGGTGTTTCCAGTCCCAGCGGAAACCGTCGCGCAGGCCCGTGGAAGTTACATAGGTCATCGACTTGTCGGCTCCCAGGGTCTCGTAGAGGTAGTCCAGGTAGGCCGCTATATAAGGGGGCGACAGGGCATCGCTTTGGGGGTCGGTTTCGGCGTACTGCCCGAGCAGGTCTTCGTTTACGCCGGTGAAGCGGGAATCGAGGCGCCCGACCGTTTCGCCCTGCCCGCGCAGGAGTTCCTGGAAGAATTCCTGGTTGGTTACCCGCAGGTTGGCCCGTTTCCAGTAATCGACGCTCAGGCCGGTATACCCGGCCAGCTTGCCGGCAATGGCCTGTTCCTCGGACGGGCTCAGCCGGTCGCCCTTCAAAAGAGCCGGGGCGTATTCGTTTTCGGTAAAGGTGCGCACTTCCTGCAGGAAGGCTTCCAGACTTGGGTTCTTGCCAGGTATTCTGTCGTGGTACCAGGCCGTGGCGGCATAGGTGGGGAAATGGATCAGGTAGGCGATGTCGTCGCCCGGGCCGAAGAGCAGGTGCTGCAGCTCAAAGACAGCCGAGACCATCACCACCCCGTTCATGGCGATTCCCCGGTCTTGCAGCCACTTGACCAGGCCTGCGTTGCGGAAGGTGCCGTAGCTCTCCCCCAGGAGGTATTTGGCGGCATTCATCCGTCCCTCCCGGATCAGGAACTGTTCGATGAAGCTGCCGATGCTGCGGATATCCTGGTCTACTCCCCAGAAATCCTTGAATTCCGATTGGCCAACGGGTTTGCTGAAGCCCACCCCCACCGGGTCGATCATCACCAGGTCGGCCATGTCGAGCAGGGAATATTCGTTGTTGACCACTTTATAGGGGGCCGGGACGGTGTAATCGGGGTCGTTCACCACCACCCGCCTGGGGCCCAGAATCCCGAAATGAAGCCAGAAACTGGCCGAGAGGGGCCCTCCGTTGAAGGCGAAGACTATCGGCCTGTTTTTTGCGCCCGCCAGTTTGTAATACGTAAACCCGAAAAGGGCCAGGGGCTTGTCGTCTGTATCGCGCAGCAGGTGGGTGCCCACCTCGGTGTTCAGGGTGTAGCTGCGCCCGCCGATGGTAACCGACTGGGTGCTTTTGAAGGTTTTGGCCTCCGGGATGGGTTTGTCCGCTTTTGGATCGGATTCCTTTTTATCCTGGGATAGGGCCAGGGAGGCCAGGAGCAGGGCAATAGCCAGCAGGGAATATTTTTTCATCAGTGTCGGGATTAGGCTTCTGAATATACTACCTGGACGGCTATTAAAAAAGCAATCTGACCGGAAAAGATCACCAGGCCGGCCGGACAACGGGGGTGCCAGGCAGGCGGTTAGAGGCGGCAGGGGTTACCTTATACCGGGAAAACCACTATAGCCGGTCAAAACAGGAAGGATAGGCGACCCGAATACCCTTATTGCAGCAATCCGCTGCGCTCCAACACGGCTTCCGGACTCAGCACATAGAGTTCTTTCCAGGAATCGCTGCCATTGCGCGCCACGTACTCCTCAACCATTCGGAAGCCCAGATAATGCCCGATGGCGCCAGGATACCCCTCCGAGACATGCACGGAGCGGTCCGCGAAGCTGTCGCGCGCCACAGGGTCGTCGGAAGCCGCGATTTGCCTCAGCAAACCCATCAGACTCACCTCCTGCTCCCGGCAGTAATCAAAGGCTTCCTCTGTATAGCCAAGCGCCTCCGCCTTGCTCAGGGCACCCCCGTGATAGCGGTAACTCACAAAGCAGGCAAAGCCCTCGTCGAGGATGCGCCGCAGCACCGCCTTGCCGTGGGGCTGGGTGGCTGCGTAGATCTGGTGGTTCAGCTGGTGCGGGAAATACTGGCTTATTGCTGCCGTGTTCCCGCTGTCGGGGTGGGCCAGGTCTATAAGCATGGTGCCGTCGCCAATGCCGCCCAGGTTGGTGAGCTGCGGCCCGAAAAACAGAAACCAGCTTCCGCGAGGGGCCTGGCCTGTAAATCCGGTCATGGCCGCGACGCTCTCCCGTAAATAGCCCCCGAGTTTCTGGAGATCCAGCTCCAGGGCCCGGCTCCTGAAACTTTCCAACCGGTCAAAACCCTCCCTGTTGAGCCATTCCAGGAAGTCGGCCGGGTGGCCCAGGTAGCCGCTCCACAGACGGTGGTAGGGCCTGTAAAGCGAGTCGAGCATGACCGAATCGCGATCGGCCCCGGGCCGAAACTGCCAGGCTTCCATAAGCCTCAGCTGGCGGGCCGACAGGTCTATGATCTCCAGCTCGGGCCTGCCGGCTTCCTGGGCCTGAAGACCCGATGAGGCGGCGAACAGCAGGCCGAGATAAAAATGGGACAGTAGCTTCATATTACCTGGCAAGGGATGCGGTCAAAAATAGGGGAAACCGATGTAGGCATAGCCCCTTTTCACGTGAATTTAACGCCGGGGCATACCGGGTAACCGGCAATTCCGTACCTTATCCTGACAAACCAATCCGACCCCTGCATATGTCAGAACCTGCCCTTCCCGCCGGCCGCATGCGGTCTATCGACTTCTTCCGCGGCATCACCATGTTTTTGCTGATCGGAGAATTCTCGGGCCTGTTCGAGCGGCTGGCGGAACCCCCTTTCGAGGGCGGCATGGTGGCGGCCCTAGCCACACAGCTGCAGCACCACCCCTGGAACGGGCTTCGGTTCTGGGACCTTATCCAGCCATTTTTCATGTTCATCGTGGGCGTATCCCTGGCCCTGTCGGTGCACAACCGGCAAAAGCGGGGCGAGGGCCGCCGGGAGCTGAACCGACACGTGCTGCAGCGTTCTGTGCTCCTGTTGCTCCTGGGCTGGGGTTTGTACTACATCGACGATGGGGCCATTACCTGGCGCTTCCAGAATGTGCTGGCCCAACTGGCGGTAACCTACCCCCTGGCCTATCTGGTGATGAACCGGCCACCCCGGTTCCAGATCGTATTCTCCCTCGCGCTGCTGCTGCTGGCTGAAGGCCTGTACCGCTTTTTCCCGCTGGAAGGGTTTAACCAGCCCTTTACCGCCGGCCACAACCTCGGGGAATGGCTGGAGCTCCAACTCAACGGGGACATCCCGGGCGGGCACTGGGTCTCTTTAAATGCCCTTTCCACAACTGCGCATACCATCTGGGGTGTTCTGGCCGGGCAATGGCTGCTGGGAGGGGAAAGCCCTTCAAATAAACTCCGCATGCTGCTGGTGGCAGGCGGGGTGTTGCTGGCAGCCGGCTACGCGCTGGATCCGCTGACCCCTATTATCAAGCGCATCGCCACTTCCAGCTTTGTGCTGGCCAGCGGGGGCTGGACGGTGCTGGCCCTGGCCTTCTCGTACTGGCTGATTGATCTCAAAAAAAAGGACCGGGCCGTGCTCTTCTTTGCCGTGGTCGGCATGAACCCCCTGTTCATCTACCTGTTCGCGCACGTGGGGGGCGGACGCCTGCTGGAGCGTATTTTCTACCCCTTTACCCATGCGGTGTTCGCCTGGGCCGGCGAAACGGTTGCCGCCGTAGCCACTGCACTGGCGGTCTGGACCGCCCTGTGGGGGATTTGTTGGTGGCTGTACAAGAAAAAAATCTTTATTCGCCTCTAGATTTGGTCCATGTGCGAAAGTGCATGGGTGTTGATGGGGTCAAAACTGAAGTGCGAACTGCGGAAAGAAGTTGCAAATGTGAGGTTTTAACCCTGGATGGAGCGGTAAGGGGAAACCCCTCCCGCCTCAGGTAATGACCCGGGAAGACGGGTTTCCCTGGCGAGGAAGGCGATTGCCCGGCTGGGCCGCTTTATGGGTCCTCCTTCCTGAAATACAGGAAATAAGGCGAGAAATGTCAGGGATACGCCTACTATGTTTATATTTAGGCTGATGATGCCTCAGAGGCAATCAGCCCGGCATTCCAAAGGCCGTGCTAAACTAATGGAAACAGGTGGGGATCCATATCCCATGAAGATGGGGACCGGCAGGCAGGCTGTCCGGAGGGCACACCCAAAACCAAGTTGTCAGCTGCCTGACAACAGATGTCTATTTTGATTATATTTAGTTAAAACAACCCAATTGAGCATCATGCCTATCCTCCCTCCAAACCCCGGCCTTCGCATCGCCAGAATGGCTGCCATGTTATTTGCAGGCTTCCTTGCCACAACCTTATCTTCCTGTAAATCTGTAGGCCCCGGAACCATTCCCCGCGACGGCTTTGACTACAACAAGCGCATTGCTGACCAGGAAAACGAACAGTTGCTGCTGAACATCGTAAGGCTGCGATACTTTGAAATGCCGCGTTTCCTCAACGTGGCCTCCCTGATCAATTCCTATTCAAGGGGCGGGTCTGCAGGGCTCAACGCCAATGGCGGCCCCTTCGGCAATTCCCTGAGCGGCGGTCTGGATGGAAATTGGTCAGATCGCCCGACGATCACCTACACGCCGATGACCGGGCAGGCCTTTGCCCAGAGCCTTCTTACCCCCCTGCCGCCCTCGGTGATCTTCTTCCTGATCCAG
>DATIPV010000076.1:0-3356 GCA_035471525.1 Robiginitalea sp. | reverse complement strand
ATACAGCAATCCCATGAAAAAAACATCCGTTGCCCTGCTCGCCATTTTTTCATTGCTCAGCCTCGGAACCCTCCAGGCCCAATCCGGGAAAGGGGCTGAAAAGGGGATTCAGGTGGGAGCGCCCCTTTCGGGTAGCCCCCTGCTGGAACCCGAGGCGGCCACGGAACTCTTTGAGTCGCTGGCGGCCACTGATACCGTGCAAGCCGGCTTTAAGGCCCGGGTCCTGGAAGTGTGCCAGATGAAAGGCTGCTGGATGCGCGTGGAGCTGGCCGGGGAACACAACGTTATGGTCCGCTTTAAGGATTACGGTTTTTTCGTGCCCAAAGACATCGCGGGCAGCGAAGTATGGGTAGAGGGGAAGGCTTTTATATCAGTTGTCCCCGAAGACGAACGTCGTCACCTGGCCCGGGATGCAGGCCGCAGCGAAAAGGAGGTAATGGCCATCAGGGGCCCGGAGCGTGCGCCGGGCTTTGAAGCGAGCGGGGTTCGCATCATACAGTGATTTGGAACGCAGGATCGTACAAACCGCAGATGGCTCCCTAACCCTGCAACTGCCAGCCTGGCAGGAGCAGTATCACTCCCTGCACGGGGCCGTTCAGGAGTCTTTTCACGTTTTTATACAGCACGGGCTTCACAGCATCGCCAGGCAGGAGATCTCCCTGCTGGAACTGGGATTCGGAACCGGACTCAACGCCCTGATCACTTATTTGGAGGCGTCCAAAAGAGGACTCACCATCTCCTACACCGGCCTGGAGGCGTATCCGGTTACCCCTGCCGAATGGGAAGCCCTGGACTACGGGAGCCTCTTTACAGAACCGGATGCCGGGGCAATCTTCCGGGCCCTCCACGAGGCACCCTGGGAAACCGGGTTTCCCATTGCGCAGGATTTCCGACTCCATAAACGTCTTATGGACTTCAAGGACCTGAGCGACTCGGAGGCCTTTGACCTGGTCTATTTCGACGCCTTTGGGGCCCGGGTGCAGCCCGAGCTTTGGACTGAGGCTATTTTTGCCAGCGTGTTCAGGGCCCTCAGGCCCGGGGGCTGCCTGGTTACCTATGCGGCGAAGGGCAGCGTCAGACGAGCCATGCAGGCCGTGGGATTCCGGGTGGAACGCCTGCCCGGCCCCCCTGGCAAGCGCGAAATGATGCGGGCCTGGCGTCAGGGATGAAGCCACCTTGTTAAAAGCGATCTAAAAAAGGCATCGGCTGTGGCCAATTCCGGTACTTTTGTAAAAACATCGGTTTGAGGATACTCATTACAGGCGCAACCGGACTGGTAGGCAGTTCCCTGGTAGCGCGATGCCGCCAGGAAGGGATCGAGGTACATTACCTCAGTACCCGCCCGGACCAATTGAAATCGGAAGCAGGCTACCGGGGATTCCTGTGGAACCCGGCGGCGGGAAAAATAGACCCGGAATGCTTCCGCGGGGTTCAGATGATCGTAAACCTGGCGGGAAGCCCCATTTCACAACCCTGGACCGCCTCCCGGAAAAAGAAGATTCGCAGCAGCCGGGTAGACAGTCTGTACTGCCTTCAAAAAGCCCTCAAATCTCTCGATGGCCACCAGGTGGAGTACCTGGTTTCGGCCTCTGCCATCGGCCTCTACCCGTCTTCCCTTACCGAGTTCTACAATGAGGCGGCTTCTGCCGGTACGGGATTTCTATCTGAAACCGTCGTGCAGTGGGAGATGGCCCTAGGAGCATTCAGGGACCTGGGAATCCCCTGTGGCATGCTCCGAATCGGGTTGGTGCTGGCACGAGAAGGCGGGGCGCTGCCCGCCCTGGCTCGCCCGGTCCGCTGGGGTTTAGGTGCCCCACTGGGATCGGGCCAGCAATGGCAGTCTTGGATTCACCGGGAAGACCTGGTCTCGGTGTTCCGGTTTGCCATGGAGCATCGCCTGGAAGGCCCTTACAACGCCGTGGCTCCCAACCCGGTTACCCATCGGAAACTCATCTGCGAGGTCGCCCGGGTATTGGGGAAGCCGCTCTGGCTGCCCCGGGTGCCCTCCTGGGCCCTGAAACTTCTGATGGGGGATCGTTCCCGCCTGTTGCTCGACAGCCAGCGGGTGAGCTCCGAGAAGGTGCAGATGGAAGGATTTGCCTTTTCCTTCCCGAACCTGAGACCTGCCCTGGAAAATTTGCTTCTGTGAACGGGCCCGCCATTCGGGAGAATCCCTCCCTTTTCCCAGGATTTTTCGTGACATTTTGACATTTTTAAGGAATTGGCAGTACTTTTGCCCCTCAAATTGGCAAATCAGCACCAAGCAGCATCATTCTATGAGTACGGAAAAGGATTTGGAAGCCCAAACTGAGGGCTTGCCCCAGGAAGAAACCCCTGAGACGGCCGGGCATGGCGAAGGCTCGCCGGAAGGCAGCTCCGAGTTGGAGGCCCTGAAGGAAGACCTGGCCCAGGAAAAGGACAAGTTCCTGCGTTTGTTTGCAGAGTTTGAAAATTACAAGAAACGCACCGTGCGCGAACGCATGGAGCTGTTCAAGACAGCCGGGCAGGAAGTGATCAGCGCCCTGCTCCCCGTGCTGGACGATTTTGACCGGGCGGCACGGGAACTGGGTAAGGAGGAGGACGAGCGGCTGAAAGGCGTGCTGCTGATCCAGACCAAGTTCCACGAAACACTGCGCAGCAAGGGCCTGGAGGAGATCGAAGTAAAAAGGGGCGATGCCTTTGATGCTGAGGTGCACGAGGCTGTTACTCAGATCCCGGCTCCTGAGAAGAAGCTAAAGGGAAAAATTGTGGAGGTAATCGAAAAAGGCTATAAGCTGGGGGACCGGATCATCAGGCATCCGAAGGTAGTGGTTGCAAACTAGGGCCATGAAGGAAGATTTTTACGAAATACTCGGGGTTGGACGCAGCGCCAGCGCCGCCGAAATCAAAAAGGCCTATCGGAAAAAAGCCATTGAGTACCATCCGGACAAGAATCCGGGCGATGCCAAGGCAGAAGAGCGCTTCAAGAAGGCCGCAGAGGCTTATGAAGTGCTGAGCGACCCCGATAAACGGGCGAAGTACGACCGCTTCGGACATGCGGCCTTTGAAGGAGGCGGCTACGGTGGCGGCGGCATGAACATGGAAGATATCTTCAGCCAGTTCGGCGATATCTTCGGAAGCGCTTTCGGGGGCAGCTTCGGCGGCTTCAGCGGCTTCGGCGGTGGGCAGCGCCGGGTAAAGGGCAGCAACCTGCGCATACGGGTGAGCCTCGACCTGGAGGAGGTGGCCCTGGGAGTCGAGAAAAAAGTAAAGGTGAAGCGCAAGGTGCAGGCACCGGGCGTTACCTATAAGACCTGCAGCACCTGCCATGGCAGCGGACAGGTAACCAAGATTACCAATACCATATTGGGTCGCAT
>DATIPV010000075.1:0-9290 GCA_035471525.1 Robiginitalea sp. | reverse complement strand
CAGATGGCCCGCAGGCCACTGAATCGGATTCCAAGAAACAGGGACAGGCTTTTATAGAAGGTGATGTGGGCAAACCCACCGTGTTGAAGATAGCCATCGACTCACCCGACCACTCCACCCTGGTGGCAGCGGTACAGGCAGCAGACCTGGAAAATGCCCTGGTAAACGCCGGGCCCCTGATGGTATTCGCCCCCACCAACGAAGCCTTTGCAGCCTTGCCGGAAGGGACCGTGGAAAACCTCCTGAAACCCGAGAACAAGGATGCCCTTGCCAACATCCTGAAGTACCATGTGACCCCGGGTAACTACAGCAAAGAATTCCTCAAGAAGTTCAAGAAGCTCGGACAGGCCAACAATCAGTACGTAACGGTGGAGGTGATTGGCGATGACGTATTTGTCGGAGGCGCCAAGATTCTGGCGAGCGCTCCGGCCGGGAACGGCATCGTTCACGTGGTGGACAAAGTAATATTGCCGCCGTCCGAATAATAACGTATCCAAATATTTATAATCTACAAGCAATGAAAAAAGCAACCTATTCTTTCCTGGCTCTGTTCGTGATGGCTTCGGCCTTCTTCGCCTGCGGAGACGGCCAGCAGGGTTCCAACGGGGCCCTCACTTCCAACGCTGCCGAGCGCGTCTACGTGGCTCCGGGGGAACACGATGAATTCTACGCCTTTATTTCCGGAGGATTCAGCGGTCAGCTGTCTGTTTACGGCCTGCCCTCAGGACGGCTGTTCAAAGTAATCCCGGTATTCTCCCAGGATGCCGAAAAAGCCTGGGGATACAACGAGGAAACCAAGCCCATGCTCAATACTTCCCACGGTTTTGTGCCATGGGACGACCTGCACCACCCCGATATTTCCCAGACCAACGGGGAGCTAGACGGACGGTATGTGTTCGTGAACGGGAACAATACCCCCCGCATCGCGAAGGTAGACCTGGGCGTTTTTGAGACAACCGAAATCATCGAGATCCCGAACAGCGCCGGAAACCACAGTTCGGCCTTCGTAACCGAGAACACCGAATATGTGGTGGCCGGAACCCGGTTTTCCGTACCGGTCCCGCAGCGGGACATGCCCATTAACGAATACAAGGGCAACTTTAAGGGAGCGCTTACCTTTATTAGCGTGGATCCGGAAGACGGCGGCATGAGCATCAAATTCCAGCTGATCATGCCGGGCTTTGACTACGACCTTTCCCACCCGGGACGGGGCGCCTCTCACGGCTGGTCCTTCTTTACCACCTATAATTCCGAAGAAGCCAGCTCTCTGCTGGAGGTTAACGCTTCCCAGAACGATAAGGACTTTATCGCCGCGGTGAACTGGAAGAAAATCGAGGAGTTCGTAAACAACGGCGGCGGCACCAAAATGCCGGCCAATTACGCGCACAATGTGTACGACGAAAGCACCCATTCGGCCACTTCCACCATGTTGAAGGAAGTACTGGTTGTAAACCCGGCCGAAGTACCCGGTGCCGTCTACCTGCTGCCGACCCCCAAATCGCCCCACGGCTGTGACGTAGACCCCTCAGGGGAATACATTGTGGGAGCTGGCAAGCTGTCGGCAGATATTACAGTACATTCGTTCAGCAAAATGCTCAGTGCCATCGAGAACGAGAAATTCGACGGCGACGCCTACGGCATCCCGATTCTGAGCTTTGAAGACGTTCGGGCCGGCACCGTTAGCCAGCCGGGCCTTGGGCCCCTCCATACCGAGTTTGACGGTCAGGGCAATGCGTACACCACCTTCTTCATCTCCTCCGAAGTAGTGAAGTGGAAACTCGACACCTGGGAAGTGGTCGACCGCCAACCCTGCTTCTACTCCGTAGGGCACCTGATGATTCCGGGCGGGAACTCCCGCAAGCCTTTCGGCAAGTATGTGGTGGCCATGAACAAGATCACCAAAGACCGCTACCTGCCCACCGGGCCTGAGGTTACCCAATCGGCCCAGCTGTTCGATATCTCCGGCGAGAAGATGGAACTGCTGCTCGACTTCCCGACCGTGGGTGAGCCGCACTACGCCGCGGGGATCGCTGCCGATATCGTCAAGGAACGTTCGCGCAAGATCTATGAACTGCAGAACAACAATCACCCCTATGGTGTGCAGTCCGATGCCGATGTACGCGTGGAACGCAAGGGGAACGAGGTCCATATCTATATGACCACGATCCGAAGCCACTTCAACCCTGATAATATCGAAGGCATAAAAGTAGGCGACAAGGTGTACTTCCACGTTACCAACATGGAGCAGGATTACGATGTGCCCCACGGCATCAGCGTAATCGGCGCCAATACCTCCGAACTGCTGATTATGCCCGGCCAGACCGAAAGTTTCGTCTGGGAACCGAAGCAGGTGGGTGTATGGCCCTTCTATTGCACAGATTTCTGTTCAGCGCTCCACCAGGAAATGCAGGGGTACATCCGCGTTTCCCCGGCAGGTTCGAACACCGAACTTAAATGGTCACTCGGCGAGTAGGCCGACAGGTCTTAAGTATACAAGTAAGTCACAAGGGCCGGCTTCTGGCCGGCCCTTTTGCATAACGCTTATCCAAGAGCTATGAATAAGGGAAGAATCATTATGATCCTGGCGGCCCTGCTCCCCATGCTGTTGTTTGTTTTTCCCCTGTGGAAAATTTCCCTGGAGGCGCCACAGTACCCCACCCCGCTGGGCATGTACATCTATATCAACGACTTTGCCGACGCCAATCCGCACGATATCAAGAATATCAACCTGATGAATCACTACGTGGGCATGAAGTACATCCCGGATGCCATCCCGGAATTCAAGATATTCCCCATCGGCATAGCGCTGACCACCCTGATAGGTCTGGTAATAGCCTTCTGGGCCCGTTACCGGTGGTACCTTTACTGGTTTATCATGATGGTGTTGGTAAGCGCTGCCGGTCTGGTCGATTTCTACCAATGGGAATACGATTACGGACACAACCTGGATCCGAAGGCCATCATGAAATTCACGAACCCGGACGGGTCCGTGATGGGCTTCCAGCCGCCCTTTTTCGGCTCCAAGGACATCCTGAATTTTACGGCCCACTCCTACCCGCAGCTGGGGGCCTATTGCCTGGCAGGCGGCATTGTCCTGGGACTCGTGGCCTTCCTGGTGGCCCGAAAGGCGAAACGAAACGGATAAAACAGGCCCTGCATGAAATACCTGCTGCCACTTATGGCCCTGCTCCTGCTCCCGATGGGCTGTAAAATTGCCCCCCAGCCCATCGCCTTCGGGAGCGATGCCTGCCACTTCTGCCATATGACCATCGTAGACCGGCAACACGCCTGCGAACTGGTTACCGGCAAGGGAAAGGCCTTCAAGTTCGATGCCGTTGAATGCATGCTGTACCACCTTCAGGACGCAGGCACCGACCCGGAAGCCCTGTTCCTGGTATCGGATTTCAACCAGCCGGGCACCCTGATCGAGGCAAAAGGTGCGGTATTTCTGATAAGTGAAAAGCTGCCAAGCCCCATGGGAGCTTTCCTGACTGCCTTTGCATCGGAACAAGAGGGCCTCCTGGCCCGTGAGGTGTACGGCGGGAGCCTGTTCGACTGGCCGGGCATTCAGCAACACCTGAAACCGTAAATTATACAGTGGGTGAAAAGGAAAGGACCCTTCCAGGGCCTCGAAAAGGCATCAGCATCCCGGCCGAAATACGCCGTGTGGCTATGACCCCAGCACCCTAAAAATCCCTGATCCTCTGTTGACCCCCTTTCCACAAACCGGATATTGCTTTACCTTCGCGCTTTAACCATGAGTAGACTTCGATGGATAGGGTTCCTGTTGGGGCTGTTCGTTTTTACGGGCGGCCGGGCCAACACGTGGGTGGTATGCCCGGGCTGCGAACTGTCTGATATCCGGCAGGCCATTGCCCGTGCCGCCCCGTTCGACACGCTGCTTATTCAGCAAGGCACATACCTGGAATATGATATACGCATAGACAAGCCCTTAACCCTGCTGGGGCAGGGCAGGCCCGTAATAGACGGGCAGAAAAAGGGGGAAATTCTGACCATTTTGGCCGACAGCGTAACCGTGCAGGGTTTGTCCCTGCGGAATGTCGGGGTGAGCTATACGGCCGATTACGCAGCCATCCGCGTGGTAAAAAGGCAGTTTTTCCGCATCCGCGACGTGGATATGGAGAACCTGTTCTTCGGCATCTATCTGGAAAAATCACAGAACGGGGAAGTGATCGGAAACCGCATCAGGGGCGACGCCCAACAGGAATACAATTCGGGAAACGGCATACAGCTCTGGTATTGCCAGGACGTGGTGGTGACCGACAATACTGTCAGCGGTGTGCGCGATGGCATCTACCTCGAGTTTTCAGACCGCGTCCGAATCGAGAACAACCAGAGTACGCGAAACCTGCGTTATGGCCTGCATTTCATGTTCTCGAACGACGATACCTACACCGGGAACCTCTTTGAATCGAATGGGGCCGGGGTGGCCGTCATGTTTTCAAAAAACATCCGGATGCAGGGCAATACCTTCCGCAAAAATTGGGGTACGGCCAGTTTCGGCCTGCTGCTGAAGGAGATCAACGATGCCGAAATTTCGGGCAACACCTTTATGGAAAACACGGTGGGGATCAGCATCGAGGGTTCGAACCGGATCAACTACCTCCGAAACGACTTCGCCAATAACGGATGGGCCATCAAGGTGCGGGGCGCCTGCTACGAGAATACCTTCCGGGGCAACAACTTTCTGAACAATTCATTCGACCTGGCGTACAACAGCAAGGTGAACGACAACCGGTTCGAGCAAAACTACTGGAGCAACTACACGGGTTATGACCTGGACCGGGACGGAATCGGGGATGTGCCATACCGCCCGGTAAAACTCTTTTCCTATATTGTGAACCGAACCCCTGAAACCATTGTCTTGCTGCGCAGCCTTTTTATGGATATAATCGACTTCTCAGAAAAGGTCTCGCCGGTCTTTACCCCCGACAACCTGCAGGACGAACGCCCCTTAATGAAGCGAGTACATGATCGAGGTTGAGAATCTGCATAAAAAATTCGGCAAGAACACCGTGCTCACGGGGCTTCACCTGAAAATCGAGGGCGGAGGCATCTACGCCGTGCTGGGACCGAACGGCTCGGGCAAGACCACGCTGATAAAGAGCATACTGGGCATGGTGGTGCCCGATAAGGGTCGTATCCGGGTAAACGGCCAGGATACCCTTCGCCAGCATAAATACCGGGAAGACCTGAGTTACCTGCCGCAGATCGCGAATTTTCCGGGCAACCTCAGCGTCTCGGAATTGCTGGCCATGATCGTGGACCTGCGCCGGCAGGAGGCCCGCCAGCAGGAACTGATCGCAGAATTCGGGCTGGAACCCTTCCTGAAGAAAAAGCTCAATACCCTATCCGGCGGAACGCGCCAAAAGGTAAACCTGGCCCTCACTTTTATGTTCGACAGCCCGTTGTACATCCTGGACGAACCCACCACCGGCCTGGACCCTGCCTCCCTGATACGGCTCAAGGAGCGTATTCGCCTGGAGAAATCGCGCGGCAAACTCTTCCTGGTTACCACGCACATCATGCAGTTTGTGGAGGAGTTGGCCGACGAGGTGATCTACCTGCTGGAAGGAAGGATCTATTTTAAGGGAACCCTGGACCAATTGCGCAAGCGCACGGGCCAGGACGATGTGGAACACGCCATCGCGGCTATTTCAACCCAGGAGCCCCATGATTAAAATATTGAAATACAGCTTTTACGACCTGATGCGCAGCCGGTGGAGCTATGTCTATTTCCTCTTTTACCTGGCCCTGGGTTTCGTACTGCTGTTTTTGAACAACGACCTGTCAAAAGCGGTGATTACGCTGATGAACATCATCGTGGTGCTGGTTCCGCTGATCGGCACCATTTTCGGGATCATGTATTACTACAATTCCCGGGAATTCGCAGAATTGCTGCTGGCCCTGCCGGTGCGGCGCTCCTCCATTTTTCTGGGGCAGTATTTCGGGGTGGCGGGCTCCCTGACCCTCAGCCTGGTGCTGGGGCTGGGCATCCCCTTCGCGGCCTACGGGCTATTCCGGAGCAGCGCGGTCTGGGATTTCAGCCTGCTGCTGGTTACCGGGGCCTTCCTGACCCTTATTTTCACCGCCCTGTCTTTCAACATAGCGCTGGCCAATGAGAACCGCATCAAGGGTTTCGGCTATGCGGTGCTGCTCTGGCTGTTGCTGGCCGTTATCTACGACGGGCTGTTCCTGCTTTCCCTGATACTGTTGGAAGAATACCCGCTGGACAACTTTTCCCTGGCCGCCACCCTGCTCAACCCGGTGGACCTTTCCCGGACGCTGATCCTGCTGAAACTGGATATCTCCGCCCTGCTGGGCTATACCGGCGCAGTTTTCAAGGAATTCTTCGGAACCCATACGGGCCTGCTGGTTTCCCTGAGCACGCTGGTGATCTGGACCTTCCTACCTGTCTGGCGCCTGTCGGTCCAATGCCGGAAAAAGGATTTTTAACCGCCCAGGCATGAACCCGGATTGGAAACTCCTGAAAGCCGACCTGAGGTACGCCCTCGGCTTTCTGGTCCTGGCTGCCGGATTCGGCTTCGTGCTGCGATCGTATCCGCTGTTCGAGATCCCCTTTACCTACAAATACCTGGTTCACGCCCATTCGCACCTGGTATTGCTGGGATGGATGTACCTGGCCCTGCAGGCGCTGGTCACGGCGCTGATGCTGCCCCATGCGGCGGGGCGCCCAGCTTACCGGGCCATCAGGGCCGGCGTCCTGGTCTCGGTAACCGGCATGTTGTGTACCTTCCCGATAATGGGGTATGCCCCCGCTTCCATTTTTTTCTCGACCCTGTTCCTGTTTGTCTCCTATGGCTACCTGGCTTTTTACCTGAAGCAGGCCCTGCCGGAAACCCGTCGGAAGCCGAGTTACCGGTTTGTCCGGGCCGGGCTCTGGTACATGGTCCTTTCAAGTCTGGGGCCCTGGGCCCTGGGGGCCATCATGGCCACCTTGGGACCGGCTTCGGTCTGGTACCGGATGGCCGTCTATTTCTACCTGCATTTCCAGTACAACGGCTGGATACTCATGACGCTGGCCGGGCTGTTCCTGTTTCTTTGGGAGCGCAGCGGATCTGTGCTGCCCGAAAAAACCTTCCGCCTCATCTTCAGCCTCCTCAACGCGGGCATACTCCTGACTTTTCTGTTGTCGACCCTCTGGGCCGGGCCCCCGCTGGCCCTGCACGGATTGGGGGCACTGGGAGCCCTGTTCCAGGGAGCCGCCCTGTGGTGGATGGTCCGGTGGCTGGTGCGGCAACCGCTGCCCGGGGGATTTGCCCCCCTTTCCAAAAACCTGGCCCTGCTGGCCCTGGCCCTGCTGGCGATCAAGGTCGTCCTGCAAATTCTGAGCGCCATCCCGCTGGTGGTGCGTTTAACCGTCGCTTTTCCCGATTTTATTATCGCCTACCTGCACGGCACGTTCCTGGGGGTGATAAATCTGTTGCTGTTTGCCCTGTTGGCCCATTTGGGCTGCCTGAAGTTGGGACGGATCCTGGCGGCCCTCTACCTAATTGGGTTTGCCGCCACCGAAGCCCTGCTTTTTTACCGGGCATTTTGCGGTTGGCTGGAACACAGGCCCTTCGGGGGTACCCCGGAAGCCCTCTGGGCAGGCAGTTTCCTCCTGTTCGCGGCCTTAATCGGGATATTCTTCGGGAACCTGGGAAATGCGGGGCGGAAAATCCAGGTGAGCCGGGGGGAGTAACCCCCCTCCCCCAATATCAAGATAGCCCCTTCCCCCGCAAAGCGCTTGCATCTGCAACTTTTTAAGGGTTTCCAGGATGCTTGTCAACAACTTCCCTGCCGCCCATCCGGAGGGGTTCCAATTTTTTACGTACTTTTTTAACCCTGAACCGGTCTGCCCCACACCCGTGGAAGTGGGTCGGTAAACAGGCAAACAACCTCACTGAACATGAAAGATAAACACTTGCGCAGCCAGGGCTGGTTTGGCAGGAAGGGGAAGGACGGCATCATATACCGTTCCTGGCTGCGGAAAAGCGGTGTACCCGATCACGCCTTCGACGGGCGACCTGTAATAGGCATCTGCAATACCTGGTCTGAACTTACTCCCTGCAACTCCCATTTCAGGGAACTCGCCGAATACGTGAAACGAGGCGTATTCGAGGCCGGGGGCTACCCGCTGGAATTTCCGGTGATGTCCCTGGGGGAAACCCAGATGAAACCCACCGCCATGCTCTATCGCAACCTGTCCTCCATGGATGTGGAGGAGAGCATCCGGGCCAACCCCATGGACGGGGTGGTGCTGCTGTGCGGTTGCGACAAAACCACCCCTTCCCTGGTGATGGGGGCCTGCAGCGTAGACCTTCCGGCCCTGGTGGTTTCCGGCGGGCCCATGCTCACAGGCCATTACCGGGGCCAGCCCATCAGTACCTCCGACCTGTGGCGCTTCAGTGAAAAACACCGGACCGGGCAGATGAGCGACGCCGAGATGCACCTGGCAGAGGCCGGGCTTTGTCGCAGCGACGGGCACTGTGCGGTAATGGGGACAGCCTCCACCATGGCCTGCATGGTGGAATCCCTGGGGATAGCCCTGCCCGGCAATGCGGCCATCCCGGCCCCGGATGCGGCCCGCAAGATCCACGCGCAGCAGGCAGGCGCCCAGATAGTGCGCATGGTACAGGAAGACCGCAAGCTCTCGGATGTGCTCACACGGGAAGCTTTTGAAAATGCGATAAAGGTGAACGCAGCCATCGGGGGGTCTACCAACTTTGTGATCCACCTGCTGGCCATCGCCGGGCGCATCGGGGTAGACCTCAAACTCGACGATTTCGATGCCCTTTCGGCCGGCATCCCGCTGATCGCCAACCTGCAGCCTTCCGGGAAGTACTTTATGGAAGATTTCTACCTCGCAGGGGGCCTCCCGGCAGTGATCAGGGAGCTCCTGCCCAAACTGCACGGGCAGTGTGTCGGGGTAAACGGGCGCACCCTGGAAGCCAACTACCGCGACACGGAATGCTACAACCCCGAGGTGATCGGGCGGATGGGCCAGCCCTTCTCGCCGGTATCGGGAGTGGTGATCGTGAAGGGAAACCTGTCAGAAAACGGGGCCGTGCTGAAACCGTCGGCCGCCACGGCCACGCTGATGCAGCACACCGGCAAGGCTGTGGTATTTGAAGATATCGACGACTACAAGGCGCGTATCGACGACCCCGATCTGCCCGTGGACGCCGGCAGCGTGCTGGTGTTGAAGAATGTGGGGCCCAAGGGGTACCCGGGCATGCCGGAAGTCGGGAACATGGGCCTTCCCA
>DATIPV010000074.1:0-5042 GCA_035471525.1 Robiginitalea sp. | reverse complement strand
GGCCGGGGCCGACCTCGACCTCGAACAGGCCAAAGCCGCCGCCCGGCAGGTGGGGCTCACCATGCTTTCGACCATCCAGACCCATTTCGGGTCGGTCGACCGGATCGATCGCCTGGTGAAAACCCTCGGGATGGTAAACTGCACGCCCGAATTCCGGGACCACCCCCTGGTGATAAACGGCTTCAGCGAGCTGATGGCCTCCGTTTTCGGGCCCGACCAGGGCGTGGGCGTACGCAGTGCCGTAGGGATGATGCTCCCGGGCGGCATCCCCGTGGAAATTGAGGCCCTCTTTAAACTGAAGGCACCGTGAAAGCCCGGCCGGAACCCGCCTGGTACGAGGTAGCCGATGTCGAAAACATCCCCTCCCCGGCCCTGCTGGTCTACCCCGGGCGCATCGGCCACAACGTGCGGGAAATGGTTCGGATCGCCGGCGGCCCGGCCCGGTTAAGGCCCCATATCAAAACGCACAAGACTGCAGAAATCGTTCGCATGCAGCAGGAGGCGGGCATAGACCGCTTCAAATGCGCCACCATAGCCGAAGCAGAACTCCTGGGGCGCTGCGGGGCCGCCGACGTACTGATGGCCTACCAGCCCGTCGGGCCCGACCCCGTCCGGTTGCTGGCCCTGCAGGAACACTACGGGAAAACCCGTTTTTCGGCCCTGGCAGACCACCCGGCCGTGGTCGACAGATTGGAAGAGATCGCCCGGGAGCGCCAGACTGTATTCCGCCTCTTTCTGGACCTCAACACCGGCATGAACCGGACCGGAATACTACCCGGGCCTGAGGCTGCCAGGCTGTATGCACGGATTTCGGAAAGCCCGTTCCTGGAAGCCTGCGGCCTGCACGCGTACGACGGGCATATTCGGGACACCGGTTTCGCAGCCCGCAAGGCCGCTTCAGATCGTGCCTTCGAACCCGTAACGGCCCTGCAGAAAGACCTGGAGGCGGCCGGGCATGCGGTTCCGGCTGTAATCGCAGGCGGATCGCCTACCTTTCCAGTCCACGCCCAGCGGGCCCATGTGGAGCTGAGCCCCGGTACTACGCTGCTTTGGGATGCCCGCTACGCCGAGCTTTTTCCCGATATGGACTTTTTGCCGGCGGCCGTTCTGCTGAGCCGGGTAGTGAGCCGGCCCGGGCCGGGCATTTTCTGCCTGGACCTCGGCCACAAGGCCATTGCCGCTGAAATGGACTTCCCAAGGGTTCAGCTGTACGGTTGGGAGCAGTGCCGGCAAAGCGGCCAGAGCGAGGAACACCTGGTGCTCGAATGCGGCCCGGAAACAGAGGCCGCGCCGGGGCAGCCCGTATACGGCATTCCCATGCATATCTGCCCGACCGTGGCCAAATACCCGTCCCTGCTGGTGGTGCAGGACGGAAAAATCTCCGGGGCATGGCAGGTTGCTGCCCGGGATTACAAACTAACCCACTGAGTCATGTTCATAGTAGACGCCCATCTCGATCTGGCGATGAATGCCATGGAGTGGAACCGGGACCTGCGGATGCCCATCGGGGCGATACGCGAGCAGGAGAAAGGTCGCACCGACAAGCCCGACCGGGGCCGGGGCACGGTTTGTTTCCCGGAAATGCGACGGGGGCATGTGGGCCTCTGTATCGCCACCCTGATCGCCCGCCATGTCAAACCCGGGAATCCTCTGCCCGGCTGGCATTCGCCAGAGCAGGCCTGGGCCCAGACCCAGGGGCAGCTGGCCTGGTACCAGGAAATGGACCGGCAGGGGGAGTTGCGCTGCCTTACCTCCCCGATCCTGCTGGAAGAACACCTGAAAGACTGGCAGTCCGGCGATCCCGCAGCCAAGCCGATCGGATTCGTGCTGAGCCTCGAAGGAGCCGATTCCATCGTAGAGCCACGCCTGCTGGAGCGGTCGTACCGGCAGGGCCTGCGCATTGTGGGCCCGGCACATTACGGGCCCGGCACCTACGCCATGGGAACCCATACAACCGGGGGGCTGGGGCCCCGGGGACGCGAACTCCTGAAGGAAATGGATGCCCTGGGAATGATACTCGATGTAACCCATCTGAGCGATGCGTGCTTCTGGGAAGCCCTCGATGCCTTTCAGGGCCCCGTGTGGGCCAGCCACTCCAATAGCCGGGCGCTGGTTCCCGACCAGCGGCAGTTCTCGGACGACCAGCTCGGCGCCCTTGTCGAACGCGGCGCGGTAATCGGGACCGCCTTTGATGCCTGGATGCTGGTGCCCGGATGGAAACGGGGTGTTTCTCACCCCGACACCACCGATGTGCGCCTGGAGCACGTGGTCGAGCACATAGACCATCTCTGCCAGCTGGCCGGGAATGTGCGGCACGCCATGCTCGGCACCGACCTGGACGGCGGTTTCGGGCGGGAACAGAGCCCTTCCGACCTGGACACCATTGCCGACCTGCAGAAACTGCCCGGCCTGCTCCGGCAGAGAGGGTACAGCCCGTCGGATGTGGAACAGATCATGCACGGGAACTGCACGGATTTTCTGCGCCGCGCGTGGTCTGGCAACCATTAGGGGCGGGCAGTCGTCGATTTTAACAGGATTTTAGGCAGCTCCGGCAAGGTATTTGCTACATTTACAGCGCAGTAAGTAACCGTTCCATGCGCCATCTGGTTCTTTTTACCGCCCTGTTCCTCCCAGCGTTCGTCGTGCTGGCGCAAACCGATTTACCCGAAACCCGGAAGCTGAATATATCGGCCGAGCCTCAAAAGGATATTTCTCCCCAGGGCGGCCTGGCAGCCCCTTCCCTGCTCGATAAGAAACCCGAATACGACCTGGGGATCACCGACCGGAAAAATGAAGTGCGGATGCTCCCCGAGCGCGATCTGAAGCAAGCCGGCCACGACCTGGTGCTCAAACCCAACATTGGTGAAGCGGAAAAGGGAAATTCCGGGAAGCATTTCGGAGACATGTACCTGGGCGACCTGAAGACCGGAGCCAAGTTTGTGGGGATCGTCTGCCGCGACCACGAATTTGTAGACGGCGACCGCGTTCGCATCTTCGTCAACGGCGTGGTGGCAGAACCCAATATCCTGCTGACGGGCGCCTTCAAGGGGATTAACCTGGAGCTTGAAAAAGGATTCAACCGGCTCGATTTCGAAGCCCTGAACCAGGGTTCCACCGGCCCAAACACGGCCCAGGTCGACGTTTACGACGACAGCGGGAAGCTCATTTACTCCAACAAATGGCTCCTCTCGACGGGCTCCAAGGCCTCCCTGATCATCGTCAAGGAATCCGATTAACCCCTACTTTTTACTGCGTTTACCCGGATGGTATACCTCCCGGGCCCGGGCTTCCACGTCTTCCCGGTAGTACGGGACGTCTTTGAAGCGGGCCGCCCGGTACATTTCGGCCTGGTCGTCAAAATGGGGGGAAGCCGGATCCCCGCTCTGGCCCCCGGCCAGGAGGGATTTGGCCTGCACCTTCTCCCCGAACTCCACTACGGCCACAAAGCTGTTCCCGCGGGTCCCGTAAATCTTTTTAGTATTGTTGCTGTACCGGGCCCCGTAGGCTGCCAGCGCACCCCAGCGCCCCGATGCGAGCCCGATAGGCAGGCTCGGCCGGCTGTCGTCAAAGGCCTGCATAATATCCCCGTTCAGGCGCTGGTACCGGTTCACCTCTCCCCAGGGCAGTTCCCAGGTGCCAAAATCGGCTTTCAGGGTCTCCAGGGCGCGCCTGAAAACCGCCAGCCGTTCCGATTCCGGAGACTGAGCGCCCGCATAGTGTGTCCATTCCATCTCGCTCAGAGCCTGCCGTTGCGCTTCGGTCATTCCTGCCGGCGGTTTGCCGAGGGCGTCGTACTGCGCGCCGTAGAAATGCGCCAGGGTCATGGCCGCGGAAGTCTCAGAGGTGCGGTAATCCCACTGCCTCAAGGCTTCGATGGGTTCCCTGAGGGAAGGGTCGTTTCCGCCGCTGGCGTCGAAAGCCGCCACCAACCCCGGGATAAGCACTTCAAATGCCGGAAGGTACGGATCGTATGCCAGGGCGATCAGGCTGTCGAGGGTATAGCCCGACCGGCCCTCCAGAAGCCGTATGGCGTGGATGCCGCGAAAATTCTCCTCATCTATCGACATATAGGAGGGGTATTGCCCCCTCTGGGGGCTGTACTCCCGGGCGGCCGTGTAGGGCGTGGAATTGCAGTTCTGTATCCAGCCGTTGGCCGGGTTCAGCAGGGTAATCGCCTCCTCTACCGGATGCAGGCCCTGCCAGTCCGTTGCGGGGTCGGCGCCGTCTACCGGCTGCTCAAAATTGAACCGGACATCCCTTTTCGGGATAAAGTTGCCGTGGAAATAGGCGATATTGCCCTGCGCATCGGCATAGACCGTATTGTTGGAAGAGTTGGTTCGCAGGTCCATCATCTGTCGGAAGCCCTGGTAGGCATCCTGCTTGGTGCGGATGTAAGACTGCTCCAGTGCCCGGGCGGGCTCCCACATCATGGCAGTTGCCACGGGCCTGCCCCCCAACTGATGGGTAATGGGGCCGTGATGGGTGCGGTAAACCGGAAAAGTGCGCAGGGCCAGGCTGTCGCCGGAGCGGTACGACAAAGTCACTTCCGAGGCCGCCACCGGGCGCAGCTCCTCCCCATAGCGGTACATGAGCTTTCCATCGACCCCGGAAACGTCTTCCACATATTCATCCATCACATCCGTATACGTGGAGGTATGCATCCAGCCTGTTTTCTCGTTAAAGCCCTGATAGATGAAGAATTGGCCCCAGGTTACAGCCCCGTAGGCATTGAGCCCTTCCTCGCTCACCACATGCATCTCCCCCCGGAAATAAAAGGAGGTGTGCGGGTTGATCAGCAGCATGGGGTTGCCCGATGCCGTCAAAGCCCCCGATAGCGCAATCCCGTTGGAACCGCCGGGTTCCAGTTCGGCCTCCCGGCGCTGCATTTCCTGCCAGGCCGCCTCCGGGAATTCCGTACCGCTTTCATAGTAGGCCTTCAGCTTTTCGGTACTGACCCGTTCAATATCGCCCCCTATGGAGCCCTCGCTGAAATACATGGGCATCCACGGCTCGAAACGGTCGAGCAGGCGGGGCTTTACCTC
>DATIPV010000073.1:0-4172 GCA_035471525.1 Robiginitalea sp. | reverse complement strand
GTGGCCTTTGCCAATGTGGTTTTCAAAAATGGCACACAGGGCACTATCACCAACGAGAACGGGCGCTTCTACATGGAATCCGAAAAGGATTTTGACACCCTGCTGGTCTCGTTTGTCGGCTATGCCCGGCAGGAGGTCGCCCTGACCGGCCGCAGCAATACCGACCTGCGCATTGTGCTGCTTCCCGGGGAGCAGTTGAAGGAAGTAGTGGTCTATTCGGGCCGCATGCCCAAAAAGAACAATCCGGCCATTGAGATCCTGCGCAAGATCTGGGCGAAAAAGCGCGTGAACGGACTCAGGATGTTCGACCAGTACGCCTACGACGAATACGAGAAGGTGGAATTCGACCTGAATACCATCGACAGCGCCATGATCAATAGCCGGCTTTTCAGGGGCCTGGAATTTGTTTTCGAAGACCTCGACACCTCGAACATCACCGGCAAAACCTACCTTCCCGTCTTTCTCAATGAAAAGCTGACCAAGGTGTACGGCGACAATACCCTGGGGCTCGAGAAAAAAGAGGTGCAGGCCAGCAAGAACTCGGGCTTTAGCAACAATCAGGCGATCATCGCCTTTGTGCAGGACCTGTACTCCGATTACAACATCTACAACAACTACCTGGAATTCTTCGACAAGGCCTTTACCAGCCCGCTCTCGACCACCGGGGTGGACACCTACAACTATGTCCTGGCCGACAGTGCCTTCATCGACCATAAATGGTGCTACAACATCGTCTATTACCCGCGCCGCAAAAGCGAGCTCACCTTTCGGGGCGATTTCTGGGTGAACGACACGACTTTCGCCGTAAAGAAGATCAACCTGGCGGTAACCCGAAGCGCCAATATCAACTGGGTGAAAGACATCTATATCGAACAGGAATTCGAGGTGCTTTCCGACTCGGTGTTCCTGCTCAGGCGCGATTACATGCTGAGCGACTTTGCCCTGACCAAAAAGGAGGAATCGCGGGGGGTTTACGGCAAGCGCACCACCGTGTACGACCATTACCGTTTTAACCAGCCTCGGCCGCGCGAGTTCTACAGGGTGCCCCCAGACCCCTTCGACCCCAAGGTGTACGAGCGGGACGATGCCTTTTGGGACGCCAACCGCCTGGAGCAGCTCAACAAGGACGAAAAGGGCGTATACCAGTTGCTCGACACCCTTAAGACGGTACCCCGGTTCAACACCTACTACGACATCGTCAGTATTTTGGGCTCGGGATATATCGAGATCGACAAATGGAACATCGACCTGGGGGATATCTACAGCGGGTTCGGGTACAACAACGCCGAAGGGATCAGGCTCAGGGGCGGTGCCCGCACCTTTTTCGGCCAGAACGACCTGTGGCGGCTGGAGGGGTACGGGGCGTATGGTTTCCTGGATAAAAAGTTCAAATACGGCCTGGCCGGGAAGTTCTTGCTCGACCGCCGCATGCGCCTGATGATCTCGGGCGGCAATCGGCGCGATATCGAGCAGATGGGGCTGAATCTGACCGCAACCACCGATGTGATGGGGCGCAGCATTGCTTCGGGCTCCATCCTCACGGTGGGCACCAACAACCGGCTCACCAACATAAACCTGAGCACCCTGGCATTGGAGGCCGAGCCCGTCAACAACCTGCGCGTGGAGGCCGGGGCCTCGTTCCGCACGCTGCGTTCGGCACTGCCCGAGGCATTCAGCCTCGATTACCTGGACCCCGACGCCCCGGGGGGCATTTCTTCCGAGATCAGGCAATTCGACCTTACAACCACCCTGGTGTATACGCCCGGCCGCCGCACCGTCGGGTTCGGGGTGGAACGCTACGAGGTCAACGACGAATACAGCCGGCTTTTCTTCCGGTACACCCAGGGGGTGAGCGGGTTCTTCCGCAGCGATTTTGACTACACCCGCCTGCAGTTTTCGTATACCCAGCCCTGGCAGGTGGGCAGCCTGGGCAGATTATACACCACTCTGGAGCTGGGCAAGACCTTCGGGGAAGTACCCCTGGGACTGCTGAGCGTTGTGCCGGGCAACCAGACCTACTTTACCATCTACACCACCTTTCCCAACCTCGACTTCTACGAGTTCGTAACCGACACCTATGTCGCCGGCCATATAGAGCACAATTTCAACGGCCGCCTCTTTTCGCGCATTCCGCTGCTGCGCAAGTGGAACCTGCGGGAGATCGTGGGCTTGAGGGGGGTCTGGGGCGAACTTTCCGAGGCCAACCGCGAACTCAGCAGCCCGGCCAATATCCCCCTGCAGGCTCCCACAGACCGCATTTACTGGGAATACTCCTTTGGGGTGGGCAATATCTTCAAGATTTTCAGGATCGATTTCAATTTCAGGGGCAATTACCTGGATAACCCAAATGCCCGCGATTTCAGTGTTACCGGCGCTTTCGGGTTTCACTTTTAAGGCCGGGATCCCTTTAAATTATTCGGGTTAAACGGGCCTTTGGCAACCGGGGATATGCTACATTTGCGATGGTCCGGTATACGGGCCGGCGGCACCCGCCGCCATGTCTCCTAAACCTGTCAGGAATGGCCCAGGAAGATACACTTACCTTCGATGTGCTGATCGAGATCCCCAAGGGGAGCCGCAACAAATACGAATACGATTTTACGCTGCACAAGATCCGTTTCGACCGGACCCTGTTCTCTTCCATGATGTACCCGGGCGATTACGGTTTTGTGCCGCAGACCCTGGCCCTGGATCAGGACCCGCTCGACGTGCTGGTGCTCGGAACCGAGCCTACCTACCCCATGGTGGTTATGCGGGTGCGTCCCATCGGGGTGTTCCACATGACCGATGAGAAAGGGCCCGATGAAAAGCTGATCTGCGTGCCCGTGAACGACCCGATCTGGAACCGCCACCGCGATATCAGCGATTTGAATCCGCACCGGCTCAAGGAGATCGAGCATTTCTTCCAGGTGTACAAAGACCTGGAAGAGAAAAAGGTCGATACCGGGGGCTGGGGAAATGCCTTGGAGGCCCGAGATATCTACCACCGCTGCGTAAAGCGATATGCCGAGAACCGCGACCGGATGGCCCCGGGCTTTGAGATCTGAACAGGCCGCCCTGCCCCCTAAACCCTTCATTTCATAGTACTTGGGCGCTTTTTTTATTGTCGCGTATTTTACTACATTTGCAGCCGCTGAATTTTGTTAAAAAAAAAGAAACAACAACTACTGGATTATGGAACAAATCGTGAATTTTTTGTGGGTATTCGGAATCCTGGGCCTGCTCTTTGTATTCGTGAAGAATGCATGGGTGTCCAAACAGGAAGAAGGTGACCCCAAAATGGCCCGTATTGCCAAGAATATAGCCGACGGGGCCATGTCTTTCCTCAAGGCTGAGTACAAGATTCTGGTCATCTTCGTAGCTGCTGTAGCCGTACTGCTCTTCTTCAAAGGACAGAACGAAGCAGGTTCCAACGGGATGGTCGCCCTTTCCTTCGTGGTGGGTGCCATCTGTTCGGCCCTGGCTGGCTTTATCGGCATGCGCGTGGCTACCAAGGCCAACGTGCGCACCACCAATGCGGCACGCACCTCCCTCGGAAAAGCCCTGGAAGTGGCTTTCGCCGGCGGGTCCGTGATGGGCATGGGGGTCGTGGGCCTCGGTGTGCTCGGCCTGAGCGGTTTGTTAATGCTGTACAGTTCTTTTGGATGGGAAGGCGGTGTTAGCACGGAAACAGGTATTAACATGGTGCTTAACGTCCTGTCCGGGTTTTCCCTGGGCGCCTCGTCCATTGCCCTTTTTGCCCGGGTAGGAGGCGGTATCTACACCAAGGCTGCCGACGTGGGCGCCGACCTCGTGGGGAAGGTAGAAGCCGGCATCCCGGAAGACCACCCTCTGAACCCTGCCACCATCGCCGATAACGTGGGCGACAACGTAGGGGATGTTGCCGGGATGGGAGCCGACCTCTTCGAATCGTATGTGGGTTCCATTATCGGGACCATGGTGCTGGGAGCTTCTTTCGTGGGCATCCCGGAATTCCAGGCGGCCTTTGGCGGCCTGGGCGCCGTGTACCTGCCTCTGGTCCTGGCCGGGGTGGGCATCGTGATGTCTATAATCGGCACCTTCTTCGTAAAGGTGAAGGATGGAGGCTCTCCGCACAAAGCCCTCAACATCGGCGAATTCGGCTCTGCCGCCCTGATGCTGGTCGCTTCCTATTTCCTCATTGACACCATGCT
>DATIPV010000072.1:0-12725 GCA_035471525.1 Robiginitalea sp. | reverse complement strand
GGCGGCGTCGATCCCCCATCCTGCAAAGGTAGCTACAGCCCAGTCATGGGCTGCCTGCATCTGGGGGGTACCCACGAGCCTGGGGCCAATTACATCCATAAGTTGGTGGGCAAGAGACTGCAATTGTGAATTTTCAGTGGCTTCCTTTTCGATTTGGGCCACCACCTGGGTGGCATCCTGGGCCCGGAGTTGGGCAGTCAGAAGCAAGATGGCCGGCACGGCCAATAGTAAACGTTTCATGTCGGATGGGTTAGTGGTATTCTGAGAAAGTAAGATACGTATTATTCAGACGTTTTTCCAAAAGAATGCCCGCCCGATTCAAGCGTTGCCGGGGCTCTTTTGGAACGACCCGCGGGCAGGGAGGCGTTTATAAATGAATACAAGTGTTTGCCAACCGAAAAGGCACGGCCGCAGCGCCTATGTTTGCCGGGCCGGGTGTGTTGCCCGGAAAACAGTTTCATTTTTTTCAAAAAACAGCCTATGAACGCATTGAGGAACAGAGTACAACTGATTGGAAACCTGGGGCAGGACCCGGAAGTGACCGTTTTGGAGAAAGGCGGCAAATTGGCCCGGTTTTCGGTGGCAACCAACGAAACCTATCGGAATGGGGACGGGGAAAAAGTAACCGACACCCAGTGGCACCAGGTGGTGGCCTGGGGAAAAACGGCAGAAATTGCGGAGAATTACCTGAACAAGGGGAAGGAAGTGGCGGTGGAAGGCAAGCTGATCCACAGGCACTACGATACGGCCGAGGGGCAGCGCAAGTATGTAACCGAAGTACGCTGTACCGAATTGCTTTTACTGGGGAAATAGGTGCTTCCCCGCTTTTGAACGGGAAAAGAGGCCAATTGGCCTCTTTTTTTGTCTAAAACGGGCAACGGACGGTAACTTAAGAAGTAGCCATTCGTCTTCTATTAAAGAAACGCCCAGATGGGAAGGAAACCGTACATATTTTTATTGTGCTGTCTGATGAGCTTCGGATGGATGCGGGCGCAAAAAGACCAGCTTTCCTTCTTTTCAGGAATGGGCCAGGCCGACGGCGTTTATGAACAGGCAGTGCTGTTTTCTACGGAACAGGACGAATTGGATTACTGGAAAGATCAGCGGGCATTTGAGCTGGCCCTGCTCCGGCAGAACCCCGGGGCCTACCGGATCTATCTGGAGGCCAAGCACCAGGTCTATGCGGCCCACCGACACCTGTGCGGCCCTGCCTGCAAACATGGGGATTACTATTGGTTGCAGGCGTCCTTTTACATTCAATCCGGCCCGGAGTCTTTGGGGGTATACACCAGCGCCGGTGCAGCGGTTCCGCTTCCGACGGCAAACAGGCAGTAGCGGACCCTGATATCAGGCCACTTCACAATATTTCCGTTGCTGTTGCAGGGTTTGGAGCAGGTCCAGGCAGGGGCATTTTTTGCAGCGTTTGCTTTCGCATTTGGCGAATTTTTCGCAGCACTTCGTTTTGCAGCCGCGGGGCGGACAGTCGCTTACAGCCAGCAATTGCAGCCGCCTGGCGCGAAGCTTTTCGGCCTTTTTAATCTTCTTGCCAACTGATTTAGTACCCATGACAGACGCTGCTGTCAAAGATAATAATTTATAATAAATCTAAATAAACTTTAACAGCCTAGGCCTGGCCCGGATCTGCAGCGCTATTTACCGTCAGTTGCTGGATATCCCGGTCGAAGAGGTATAGCCCCCCTTTGTCGTTCCCGATCAGGTCGATCTTGTCGAGGATGGTGCGGGCCAGCGCTTCTTCCTCGATTTGTTCGGCCACAAACCATTGCAGGAAGTTATGGGTGGCGTAGTCTTTCTCTTCCAGGGTAATGTGCACCAGGTTGTTGATACACTCCGAAACCATGATTTCGTGCTCGAACAGCTGACGGAACAATTGCTGGAAAGAGCCGAAATCGGTCTTTGGAGCTTGGAGCTCCGACACGATGGCGTGCCCTCCGCGCTCGTTCACGAATTTGACGATTTTGAGCATGTGCATCCGCTCTTCATCGGAATGCTTGTACAGGAATTGTGAGATGCCTTCCAGGCCTTTGACCTCGGCCCAGGAGGCCATGGACAGGTAAATCTGGGAAGATTCCGCTTCCACGCGGATTTGTTCATTCAGGGCGGTTTCGACCTTCTTTTTAAGCATGACAAATAATTTTATATAAAGGTACGAAACCCAGTGATTTCAGAGAAAGGGCAAATGGCCAATTCTTCTGCCGGGGGCTAGCGGGCCAGAACAATCAGGGCGAGGCCTGCCACATAGAGGACAAGCATGGCATGGAGCATGTTCGAAACACCTTTGGGAGCCCCTTTGAATTCTTTCCAGATATAGATTCCCCACAGGGCGGCCACAACGGTTGCCCCCTGTCCGAGGCCATAGGAAATGGCAGGCCCCGCCTTGTCGGAGGCCAGGATGCTGAACGACATCCCAAGGCACCAGATAATCCCTCCCAGATATCCCATCACATGGTTCCTGAGCCCGCCTTTCAGGTAGTCTGAAAAACGCACGGGGGCCCCTTCGACGGGTTTGCGCATCAGCAGGGTGTTGAATATCAGATTGCTGGCCAGAATACCCAGGGAAAAGATGAAAACGGCCGAGTACGGGCTTAATTTGCCGGGGATGGGTTGGGTGAAATCGGGAAACATAGAACGGGCCACGTAGTTGTAGAACAAGCCCATCAGGCCCCCGGCCACAATAGCCAAAATCAATCCTTTGGCGGGCACTTTCTCCCGGGCCTGCGAAAGTCGCCGGTAGGCCCAGGCATTGAGGACGATGGCCAGGGCCACAAAAGCCACCCCGACAAACAGGGTTTCTGCCTCCCCCACCGGGGCGTCCAGATAATTCACTACCACCCCGATAACCAAGGCCAGCCCGATGCCCACAGGGAAGGCCACCGACATGCCTGCCAGGGTAATAGCGGCTACCAGCAAAATATTCGCGGCGTTAAACAGGATCCCCCCCAGGAGGGCCGAGCCGATATGTTCCGGGGCAGCCTGAGCGAGGTCGTTTATAAAGGGCCGCCCTTCTGCGCCGGTGCTGCCGGCCGTCAATCCCAGCAAAACCGAGAACAGCAGAATTCCGAATACGTAATCCCAGTAATAGAGTTCGAATCGCCAGGCGGGGGAAGCCAGTTTCTGGGTATTGGCCCAGGACCCCCAGGCCAGCATGGTGATGATACAGAAGAGGACGGCAATCGGATATTGGTCTATCACAAACATGTTTTCGCGTTTAGGGTTGGAGTTCTTTTAGATAGGGCGCGGACGCCTGGGCTCCCATCCGCGTTACGGAAAGGGCAGCGGCCCGGTTTGCTCGCTCAAGGCTGTCTTTCCAGCGAAGGCCGCTGGCCAGGCCCGCAGCGAGGACCCCGTTGAAGACATCTCCGGCGGCGGTCGTATCGATGGCGTTTACCTGGGGAGGGGCCAGCAGAAACCGGCCTTCCGGCCCCAGGTAAAACACCCCTTTTGCCCCTAGGGTAATGGCCACATGTTCAACGCCCTGGTCGAGGAGGGCACCGGCTGCCTTTTCGGCCGATTCAGGGGTTTGCGGCCGAATGCCGGTTAGAATTTCGGCCTCCGTTTGGTTCGGGGTAATCCCGAACAGACCCCGCAGCACCTCGGGGGACAGGGGCCGGGCGGGAGCCGGGTTCAGGATGAGCGGGATGCCCTGCTCCCTGTAAAACCCGGCCAGGAAACCAATGGCCGGCATGGGTATTTCCAGCTGAGCCAGGGCGATGTCGGTGGCTTTCAGCCGTGCGGCCTGTCCGGACAGGTAGTCGGCCGTCAGTTTCGCATTGGCCCCGGGCGCCACGACTATTTCGTTTTCGCCCGCTTCGTTCACGGTTATCAGGGCAATGCCCGAGGCGATCCCGGCCTCTTTGCGGATGGCATCGGTACGGATACCCTCGCGGGCGTAGCCCATTTGGGCCTGCTGCCCGAATGTATCGTCGCCCAACACACAGAAAAAACGCACGTCGGCTCCCATGCGGGCAGCCGCCACGGCCTGGTTGGCGCCTTTGCCGCCCGGGAACACAAAAAATTCACCCCCCAGAACGGTCTCGCCAGGGGCAGGGAAGCGCGAGGTCTTTACCACCATGTCGGTATTGGAACTTCCGATGACAGCTACACGGTTCATGGCAGGGGAGTGGCAGTTACGAGGTTCGGGCGGGACAGGCTTTCGAAAAAATCAGCCAGCAGGGCTTCCCGGTCAAAATACTCCCAAATGGCAATCTGGCGGGGGTTTTGGGGCTGCTCCTTCCACTGGTTGGCGATCAGGACAGGCGCGGGGTGTTGCCGCCTTTGTCCCCAGGCCGGGTTTTTCAGCACGGCAACCGCCACCATGTCGAACAAGGGTCTGGATGGCGGGTCGGAATGATAGTCGATATGTTCGAAAAGGCTCACGGAATAATCCCCGAAATTTTCAAAGGTCCCCCCGTGGCGACCTGTTACAGGGACTTCGGCTTGTGGCCCCAGCCCGGGCATTTTCTCGTTGATCTCCTGCTGGGTTACATACACGGCCGCGGTTCCGCTGGGTTCGCCGAAACGCACCGTTACCATTTCGAAGGGTATCGGGCTGTGCAGCACATAGTTCATGGCCAGGGTGTCGTTGTCCTGGTTGTATTCGCCAGGGGCCGGATAATTCGAACCCAGCCAGACCACCCGTGTTCTCGCGGCCAGCTCCGGGTCTTTCTTCAGGGCCAGGGCAATATTGGTGAGTTTGCCCACCGCGACGATCACCACGGAATCGGTGCGGGTCTGGTCCAGTATGAAATCGACGGCTTCCTGCCCGTCGAAATGCCCGGGGTCGAAGCCTGCGGATATTTCGGCAAAGTTCCCGTCGGCCCCTTTTAGCAGGGGGATCTTGCCGGCCCGGTTGCACAGCTGCAACACGCGTTCGGCCTCCCGGTAATGCCCGTCAATACCCCCGCCGTTTACGGTGGCATTTACCGTTACCCCTTTCAGGTCGAAAACGGATCCGTTCATCAGCAAATAAGCCAGGGCGTGCTGGTCGTCGAGTTCGTTGTTGGCATCGGTATCGAAGATGACCCCGATTTTACCCTGTGCCGGGTTTTCCACTGGCACAGGCGGGGGCGCTTTGGGTCCCTGCCGGCCGCAGGATGTCATCCAGAGGCATAGCCCTGCGGGGAGGAGCAGGCCGGGCAGCATGTGTCGCAATCGCATGACTGGGCGTGTTGGTTTCCTGCAAATTAGAAAAAAATCGGCTCCCGGAGCGGGTGTTCGGAACCGGCTTTTAAAAATACAGACGCTGGGCAGCGCGATACGTATTGGCGTGGGCTTCCACAATGGTCCTTATTTGGGGAGAATAGCCCCCGCCCATGCTGCATTGCACCGGCAGTGCGTGCCTGTGGCACCATTGGAGCACCATTTCGTCCCGCCGGCGGCAACCTTCCATTGAGAGCGCCAGGGTCCCGAGCCTATCCGTTTCCAGCACATCGACCCCGGAGAGGTAAAATACGAAGTCGGGCCTGACCTCGCGGTGCAGTTCATCCAGTTGGGCTTCCAGCAAGGCCAGATAGGCACGGTCGCCCGTACCGCGTTCCAGGGCTATGTCGCGGTCGGACTCTTCTTTTTTAAAGGGATAATTGGCTTTCCCGTGCATGGAGAAGGTGAAAACGGCGGGTTCCTGCGCAAAGATCTCGGCGGTGCCGTTGCCCTGGTGCACATCCAGGTCGACGATCAGTATTTGCCTTGCCAGGCCCCGGGCCAGCAGGGCGTGAGCGGCTATGGCCTGGTCGTTGAGCAGGCAGAAGGCCTCGCCCCGGCCGGAATAGGCGTGGTGCGTTCCGCCGGCGATATTCATGGCGATCCCGAATTCCAGGGCGTACAGGCTGCCCTGTATGCTCCCCTGGGCGATTAGCAGCTCGCGCTCCACCAGTCCGGGGCTCCAGGGGAAGCCCACCTTGCGCATGGCACGGGCCGGCAGCTTCCCGCCTTTCAGGTCCTCGAGGTACCCGGCCCGGTGGGCGCGCAGAATGTCTGCCTCGTCCGGTATTTCCGGTTCAAAGAAATTCCCGGGGGTGCAGGTGCCTTCGTGCAGGAGCTGGCGGGGCAGCAACTCGTATTTGTCCATGGGGAAGCGGTGCCCTTCGGGAAGCGGGTGCCGGTACTGGGAATGGCAGGCAATCTTAAGCAAGGCGGCTTACGGTTACCCTCAGCGGATTACCGCCCCGTTGCCCACCACCTGGTCGGGCCGTACGAAGACCAGCCTCCCGTCGGCGTCTTCGGCCAGCAAGATCATTCCCTGGCTTTCCACCCCGCGCAGGGGCCGGGGGGCCAGGTTAACCAGCACGGCCACCTGTTTGCCCACCAGTTCCTCGGGGGTAAAATGCTCGGCGATGCCCGAAACGATGGTGCGGGTGTCGAGGCCGGTATCGACCTTCAGCACGAGCAGCTTGTTGGCCTTGGGCATCTTCTCGGCGGCCAATACGGTGCCTACCCGGATATCCATTTTACCAAAATCGTCGAATTGAATGGTTTCCTTTTGGGCGGGGAGGGGGGTGTTTTCCATGTCGTTCTGTTTTTTGGTGGCTTCCAGCTTATCGAGCTGTGCCTGTATTTCGGTGTCGTCGATCTTGCGGAACAGGAGCTGGGCTTTCCCAAACCGGTGCCCGGGGGGCAGCAGGTATTCGGGTCGGGCAACCCGGTCCCAGTCGCAGACGTGCCCAACTGCATCCAAACGCAGCATCTCCCGCAAGGCCGAGGCCGTAAATGGCAGGAAGGGCTCGCTCAGAACAGCCAGAGCTGCAGCGATTTGCTGGCCTATGAAAAGAATGGTGCCCACGCGCTCCGGATCGTGCTTGATCACCTGCCAGGGCTCTTCGTCTGCCAGGTATTTATTGCCCAGCCGGGCCAGGTTCATCAGTTCCTGAGAGCCTTCCCGGAAGCGGAAGCGATCCAGGCAGTCGGCGATGCGCTCCGGATAGGCCCGCAATTGCCCCAGCGTTTCCTGGTCGCGCGGGCTCAGAGCGCCGGGTTGCGGCAAAACGCCTTCAAAATACTTCTCGGTAAGCACCGAAACCCGGTTCACGAAGTTCCCGAAGATGGCGACCAGCTCGTTGTTGTTGCGGGCCTGGAAGTCTTTCCAGGTAAAGTCGTTGTCTTTGGTCTCAGGGGCATTGGCCGTGAGCGTGTAGCGCAGCACGTCCTGCATGCCCGGGAATTCCTCGAGGTATTCGTGGAGCCAGACGGCCCAGTTGCGTGAGGTGGAGAGCTTTTGTCCCTCCAGGTTCAGGAACTCGTTGGCCGGAACGTTGTCGGGGAGAATATAGCCGCCGTGCGCCTTGAGCATGGCCGGGAAGATGATGCAGTGGAACACGATGTTGTCTTTCCCGATGAAATGGAGCAGGCGGGTTTCGGGGTCCTGCCACCAGGGCTCCCAGGCCTGCCCCTCACGGGCCGCCCATTCCTTGGTGGAAGAGATGTAGCCGATCGGAGCGTCGAACCACACATAGAGCACCTTGCCCTCGGCCCCCCTCAGGGGTACCGGAATGCCCCAGTCGAGGTCGCGCGTAACGGCCCGGGGTTTCAGCCCGTCGTCGATCCACGACTTGCACTGCCCGTACACATTGGTCTTCCAGTCGTCTTTGTGCCCCTCCAGGATCCAGGATTTAAGGAAGGCTTCGTACCGGTCCAGGGGCAGGAACCAGTGTTTGGTCTTTTTGAGCACCGGGATAGCCCCGCTGATTACGGAACGCGGCTCGATCAGGTCGGTGGCATTCAGGGAGGAGCCACATTGCTCGCACTGGTCGCCGTACGCCGAGTCGTACCCGCATTTCGGGCAGGTGCCTACCACAAAGCGGTCGGCCAGGAACTGCTCGGCCTCGGGGTCGAAGAGTTGTTCGCTCACTTCCTCGATAAAATCGCCCTGCCCGTACATCCTGGTGAAGAAATCCGAAGCCGTCCGGTGGTGTATTTCGGCAGAGGTGCGCGAGTAGTTGTCAAAAGCGATACCGAAATCTGCGAAGGACTTCTTGATGATTTCGTGGTACTTGTCGATAAGCTCCCGGGGGCTGATCCCTTCCTTCTTGGCCTTCATGGGGATGGCCACCCCGTGTTCGTCGCTGCCGCATACAAAGAGCACTTCCCGGCCCCTCAGCCGCAGGTAGCGGCTGTAGATGTCGGCGGGGACATAGACGCCTGCCAGATGGCCGATGTGGATGGGGCCGTTCGTATAAGGCAGGGCTGCCGTGATGGTGGTTCGTTTGAAAGCGCCTGGGGCTGCGGACATGGCGTGCGGATTTGCGGACAAAAATAACCAAAAATGCCGGCCTGCGCCAAGAAGACCCCAAAAGTAAAAACCCCCGAGACACTGGACGGATGCAACGATCCGGGGCGTCCAGTGTCCGAGGGCATTAACGGTTTCGGGGAGGGCGTCAGGCTACCATGATGGACTTGGCCAGGTGCCTGTCCTGTACGCCGATTCGGTAAATGTATTTTCCGGTAGCCAGGTGCTGGGGCACGCTGCTGCGGACGTCTATTTCGAGGCTTCCCTCGAAGACCATCTCGTTGAACAGGGTGGCCACCTTCTGCCCCAGAATATTGAACAGGGTAATATCGAGATGGGCGCTGAAGGGCATCTCCACATGGATGTACGGATCGCTGTCGGAGGGGTAGTAGGGTCTGTGCACAATGGCATCGATCTGGGCGTCGGTGGGGTTCTCCCCGTCCATGCCTCCTCCCTGGGTGGGCGGGGTGGGGGGCTGGTCGCTGTAAACGATGTCGGGGAAGGTTACGCCCGAACAGTTGAAGCCGAGGTTCACCGGATTGTATGGATGGCCCAGCAGGTGCTGCTCTACCAGCGGGATGTCTACACACAGCCACTCGGCCAGCACCGTGGCGTACAGATCCCTGAAATCCATGGTGTATTCCAGGTTCCCGCGGCCGTTGGGGCTGTCGAGGGAAGGGTGTTCGCCCACAAAGGCACTGCCCTCCAGGCCGGCCCCGAAAAACAGGGTGGGTGCCGCTTTACCGTGGTCGGTGCCGTTGGAGCCGTTCTCGAAGATGCGGCGGCCGAATTCCGAGAAGGTCATGCTGAGCACCTTGTCGTCTTGCTGGGTAAAGGTGAGGTCGTCGTAAAAGTCTTTGACGGCCACCGACAGGTTGGTCATGAGGCGCTCGTGGGCCAGGGGCTGATTGCCGTGCGTATCGAAGCCGCCCATGGAGATCATGTACACCCGGGTACCCAGGTTGCCTTTGATCAGGCGGGCCAGAAGGGCCATCTGTCGGGCAAAATAGTTGTCCTGGTACTGCACCTGGTTCTGTCCGCGCATGTAGGCTTCGTGAATAAGTCCTGAATATTCATAGGTGGTGTTGGCCACCCCGCGCAAAAAGCGCAACTGATCCCCGTACATACAGCCGTCGAACAGGGAGGGGTCGAGGCTGTATTGCACGCCCGTTTCGGCTATCTGCTCGAGCTGGTCAATGTTGGAGGTCACGAAGGCGTAATTGGTCTCTTCTCCCTGGAAGACGAGGTTCCCGTATTGCCCGATCTGGATGGCCGCCGGGGACGCCGGCGGGTTGATCAGGTAATCGGGGTAGAGGTTTTCGAAATACCGGCCCATCCAGCCTGTGCGTTCCCCCGTGGTATTGGTGGTGGTCAGGTCGGTGTTGGCGAAGATGTCAGAACCCGTAAAGTGCGAGAGGCTCTGGTTCTGGTAGCCCACCCCGTGGACGGCCTTAAAGGCGCCGTTGCCCCAGAGGCTCTCCAGGGCCTGCATGTAGGAAGGCACTCCGAATTCGTCGGTGAGCTTTAGAATTTTGCTCTCCGGGATGTAGATGTTGGGCCGGGCATTGGCATAGGTGTCGTATTGCTCGATCGGGATCACGGTGCTGAGCCCGTCGTTGCCGCCCGAGAGGCGAATCAAAATCAGGATGCCGTCGCCCGGGGCATTGGCGATGGCCGCGGTAAGGGGAGAAGGTGCCGAGGCCGAGAGCAGGTTGTGGCCCAGCACCATGGTTCCCGATCCGGCAATGCCCAAGGCCTGCAGGAAGGAGCGGCGGCTCCAGACAATATGCTCCCGGTCGTGGGCACTGGCATCTTTCGGTAGGTGTATTGTATTGTTGCACATAGTGGTAGGCGTTACTTTAATTGAAACTCGGGTTGGCGGGAGAGGTACATAAGCAGCAGGAACACCTGTTGGGGCACCTCCGGGCTTACAGCCAGCATCCACAGGCCGAGGCCTCCCGGGATGTAGTCGGATCCGTAATAGTTCTCGGGCACGTCTTCTATTTTAAATACGTCCATGGCGTTCTCGAAGTCCTGAGCGGTGAGCAGTCCCTTGGGGAGAAACTTGTCCACCAGGGCCCGCACCACGATTTCAGGGTTGCTGGTGTTGCTGTTGGCGGCGCCTGCCGCATCCATGGCCAGGCTGCGGAAGCCTTCCGCATTGCGCTGATAGAACCCCTGGATTAATACCTCCATGGTAAGCCAGCGGCCGATGATGAAGTTGGTATTGATCCAGGTCCGGTCGCGCTGCCAGCCGGCCACGTCTATCGGGTCGAAGACTTCCTGACCCACCAGGGCGGAAGAATCCATGGCGAAGGCGAGGTCGCCGTCGTTGTAGCTGAACCCGGTTTCGTTGATAAAGTTCAGGTAGAGGTCGAAGGGGCTTTTTATGATGACCCCCATGGCATTGTCGTCGAAGAAATGCTGGCTCTTGAAAAGCTGCGACAATACGGGTGCCAGATCGAAGTTGTTCGAGATAAAGGTGGCGGCCATGCCCGAGATGATGGTCTGGGCATTCCCGGTGGCATCATCTGAATCGGGATGCACGAAATATTCATAGAGCTTCGTGCATATGAACTGGGCAATTTCGTTTGAACGCTGGGCGAAAAGGATATCAATTACATCGTAGTACCCCCAGGTCCCGGTCTGGCCCAGCAGGGTCTTGCTGCCCGGGTCGAAGGTGCTGATGTCGAATAGCACCGGATCCCAGGTTTCCTCCCCCCGGTCGGTATAACCGCTCAGGGCCCGGGCTGTTTCGATAATGTCCTGTTCGGTGTAGTTGTTCCCTTCCCCCAGTGTAAAGAGTTCATAGAGCTCCCGGGCGTAGTTCTCATTGGGGTTTTCCCCGTAGTTGTATACCCCGTCGAGGTAATACAGCATGGCGTACGTAAGGCCGATTTCCCGGACGAAGGTCCGGAAATTACCGATGGCATTCCGCTGGAGGCACTCGGTGTAATAATACAGGTAGCCGGGGCTCTCGTATATGTCGAGCTCGGTAACGAAGTGGTTGCTCCAGAAGAAGCTGAGGCGGTCTCTCAGGTTGTTGGTAAGCAGGCCCCTTGTGTAGTCCAGGCGCCAGCTATCCTGCTGCGACCGGATGGTCTGCCCTGCCAGGTCGTCGTCGGCAGGGTAGTTCGCCCGGTTCCAGTCTGCCCAGGGCGGGGCTGCCTGGGGTGCCATGGACAGCGCTTCATTGATGAGGTTGTCGACCAGGGTATTGGCTGTCTGGCCTACAGCCTGGTCCACGGTCTGCACCGAAGCGCTGAATCCCAGCCTCCGGAACAGGTGTTCTGCCCGGGCCCGGTCCAGGGGGGGTGCATACGGCGTAAGGGGCGCCGTATTGCAATTCACAAAGTACTCCATAGTCGTTGCAGGCTTTAAGAACGTTCATGTGTTCAGGGGGCAAATTCTTAACGCGCGTACAAGGGGCTTAGTATTGGTTTGAATGGTTTTTCGTTGTATGGTTGTCTGAAAATACGCGCTTTGCTTGAAAATTGCGGTGAACTGCCTTTTTTTTCGACGAATGGCAGCAAACCTTCACAATTTGACTCCTTTCGGCCCATGAAAAACCCGCTGGAAATTGGCCTGGAAGGGGAAGATCGCGCCGTGATCTATCTGGAACAGGCAGGTTATTCCATCCTCACCCGGAACTACAGATACCGAAAAGCCGAAATCGATATCCTGGCCCGCCGGGGTTCCCTTCTGGTGGTGGTTGAAGTCAAGACCCGCACGGGCGGGTTTTATGAGGCCCTTACCGACAGCATTCCCAAAACGAAAATCCGGCGGTTGGTGGAGGCTGCCCACCACTACATACGCGAGCACGGCCTGAGCCTGGAAGCGCGGTTCGACATCATACAGATTGTCAGGGAATCGGGGGGTTACCGTCTGATACACCTGGAGGACGCCTTTTACTTTTTTTGATAGTTTGTGTGTTCTATAACACTTTGTTATTTTTGATATTGGATCAAGCCGAGCACCATGAAAACGATTTCTTCCGTTGTGGAACACTACATCAAGAAAAAGCCCTTCCTGCAAACGGCATTGGCGCAGGGGATCATCAACCTCACTTCCCTCTCGCGCCTGGTAAAGCCCGAGATCGAGGCCCAGCTCGGCAAGGAAGTACGCAACGGCGCCATTGTTATGGCGCTCAAACGGCTGTCGGACGACCTGGAGTTCCGGGCCACCCACCGCATCGTAAAAGTCCTGAAGAATATAGGGGAGATTACCGTGCGCAGCTCGCTAACGGATTACACGTTCCTGCTTTCAGACACCATTCTGGAAAACCAGCGGAAATTGCTGGAGGAGATCAACCGCAACAAGGATGTCTTCTACACTTCCTCGCGGGGCGTGAACGAACTCAATATCGTGGTGAGCAACAGCCTCAATGCAGCGGTCGAAAAGCATTTCAAGGGAGAACGGCTTACCCAGAAAGCCGAGCACCTGGCTTCCATCACGGTGAAGCTTCCCGCCGAGAACGTCTCGGTTC
>DATIPV010000071.1:0-3196 GCA_035471525.1 Robiginitalea sp. | reverse complement strand
AAGGTAAAGGCATTTCCCGGCCCCGAAAATGACCTGTGTCAATGCGGCTTGCCACACCCAAGTGTGCGGGTGGGGGAAGGCGGCTCAGGAAGCGGCCGAATGGCCTGAAGGGGTGCGGAACAGGATAAATTCGGTGATATTTTCGCTGCTGATGGCTCCCAACAACCGGCCATCTTCGATAACCGGCATAAATTTCTGCCCCTCCCGGCCCATAAGCTGAATGGTTTCTGCCAGTCCGGCATCGGGGTGCACCGGGTGGAACGCCGTTTTCATGATCTCGGAGACCGGCGTCTCAGGGCGGGTGGCGTTGCCTGCGATCTCAGTGTTGTTCAGGATACCGCATACCGAACCCTCCCGGACCACCAGGAAATCCTTTTCAGTCCCCTGCAGGATCAGGTCGATGGCCTGTTGCAGGGTGGCATCGCAGGGCAGCAGGCTTATTTGGGTGAGCAGCGCCTCGCGAACCGTATGACCCCGCAGGCGATCTTCCTGCTGCACCATCTGGTTTTCGGCAAAGGCCCCGAAATACACAAAAACGGCTATGATAACCAGGAAGGGGTTATAGAACAGGCCCAGCAAAAGAAAGAGGAAGGCTACTGCCTGCCCCAGGCGCGCCGCGATCTCGGTGGCCCGTGCCCGGGAGTAATAGAACCCGAGCAAGGCGCGCAAAACGCGGCCCCCGTCCATGGGGAAGGCCGGGATCAGGTTAAAGGCGACCAGCATGGCATTGGCCATGAAGAGGTATACCAGGAAGCTGGCCGCGGAAGGTTTGCTGAAAAAAGATTCCCACTGTTCCGGGCCGAAACCGGCGTATTGTCCCAGCGGCAGCGCCATAAAAAGCAGCAGGGCGATGCCGGCGTTTACCGCCGGGCCTGCCAGGGCAACAGCCAGCTCCTCTTTGGGTTTCTCAGGGATCTTTTCCAGGGCCGCCACCCCGCCGATAGGCAGCAGGGTAATAGACCGGGTGGTGATGTCGTATTTGCGGGCCATCAGGGCATGGCCGAGCTCATGCAACACCACGCACAGGAACAGCACCAGCACGAGGGCCAGGCTGAACAGGGCCATTGCCGAGTCGCCCCCCTGCCGGAAGTTGGAGAACAACACCCATAGCAGCAACAGGGTAAAGGTCCAGTGAACCTGGATCTTTATCCCGGCGACCTTGCCAAGCACCCACGAGCCTTTCATATCCGCGTTGGTTTATCCGGGGGGCACGCCCCCTTCGTTTCCCGGTGCCCTGCCATGGAATCAGGGCTAATCCCTGAAGCCGAGTGTCTTCAGATTATCGAAGCTGATACCGATGGCCTCCATGGGTTCCATCCCGTCATAGGTCATATCCTGCTCCACGATGTAATACTCCATCCCCGAGCGTTCCTTTTCGGCAAGGATGCGCTTGAAGTCAATAGAGCCGGTACCCACCGGCGCAAAGCGGCCCTGGTCGTCCATGTCTTTCAGATGCCAGCTCTTGAAGCGCCCCGGGTATTTTTCGAAATAGGCCAACGGGTTGGCCCCGGCTTTGGTTACCCAATACAGGTCCATCTGGAAATTGACCAGCTCGGGGTCTGTGTGTTCGAGCATGTAGTCGAGCAGTACAACCCCGTTCGCGTCCGGAACCAATTCGAAGTCGTGGTTGTGATAGAGCAGTTCCAGGCCGGCAGCCTTGCATTTCGCGGCCAGGGTGTTCACGATGGAAGTAATTGCTTCCGGCGTCCCCTCCATCGACATGGTCCGGGTTTCGGGGTCGTACCGGAACATGCCCATGGGCGGCACGGGGATTACGAAGTATCTGAACCCGGCTGCCCGGGTGTCGGCTATGTACTGGTCTGCGTTTTCCAGGGTTACGCCGCCCTGGTGCACGCTCAGGGGCACAAGGCCCAGACTTTCCAGATAGCCCTTGAATTCCGTCGGCGTCATGCCGTAAAACAGGCCGTCCCGGTAGTTGGTCGCCTCGATGTTGACATAGCCGATGTCGGCGATCTCCCTGAGCACGCCTTTGGCGTCCTGGTCCATGAGGTCGCGCACCGTGTAGAGGGTGGCGCCGGGGGGCGGCAGATGCGATTCGGCTTGACATCCAGACAGCAGGCCCACGGGCAGCATCAGGATGGTTAACAGGGCGAGGGGAAAAATACGTGACATTTTCTGTTGGTTTACAGGGTTGTTTAAAAGGCCCTCTGCGGGCCGCCCGGCAGGCGGTATCCCAGATAGCTCCTTAAAGATAGTTATTTTGGAATCAGGCATCCCTTTTTATAGGCCGGTAAGGTACAGGGTATGCCGGGCGCCGGCCATGATGCAGGTCATTTTAATTCCGGAGAAGCCCTCTTACCTTTCCCCTGCAACCCGAGCAACCCAAGCGGCCATGAAAACCCCAAACACCCTTGAACCGACCACGCTTCACGAACTGGATTCCGAGCAGATCCGCGAGATCCTCCGAAACCATTACGTCGGCTCCCTGGCTTTTATTTCGCACCGCCACCCGTATGTGCTGCCCATTACCTATTACTATGACGAACCCGCCAACTGCCTCATAAGCTACAGCATGGAAGGCCAAAAGATCGAGGCTATGCGCAAAAACCCGGCCGTGTCACTGGGCGTCTATGAAATGGAGTCCCCAATGCAGTGGAAATCCGTTCTGGTACACGGCCGCTTTGAGGAACTGCACCAGATAGATGCCAAAGCGTACCTCCACCGGTTCACAGAGGGCATCCGCAAAAAAATAGACCCGAAAGGGTCCCGGGCCCACACCTGCATCGAAGATTTCTCCAGCAGGGCGCACACCCTTGGCATCCCATTGGTCTACCGCATCAAGATTGCCGACTGGACGGGAATGTACAGGAAGGGATAAGGGCTTTTCAGGCGCTGGCAGGGAACCCGGGTCAGGGGCTGCCAAGCGATTGCAGGAATTCCTTGAATTCGGGGGTGTCGTAATCGCGCATGCCCATGTATCGATACATTTCCCCTTTCGTAGTCCGAATTATGAAGGTTGCCGGTATTGAAGGGGTTTTTAAGTCTTCGGGCAGGAAACCATATACCTGATAGATGGGAAATGTATAGGCATGTTTTGCTTTGAATCGCTTGGCCTTTTCAAAATCGCTGTCCCAGGTAACCATTAAGAATCGCACATCATCCTTAGATTCAAGGTAGAGCCTGTGAATATTTGGCATTTCTGCCACGCATGGCGCACACCAGGTAGCCCATTTAT
>DATIPV010000070.1:0-4535 GCA_035471525.1 Robiginitalea sp. | reverse complement strand
TAAGCGATACCCCCGGGGGCGGGGAATATTCCCCGTTGCCCATGCCGGGGAGCAGTGCCATATCGGCCATCCGCCTCGACACCACCGGGCTGCAGCGACTCTATGAATACCGGGATGGGGAATCGCATCTGCTCTTTCCGGACCTCAAGGTAGGTTACCAGGCCTGGGCCTGGCCGGATCTGCTGGTCTGCACCGTGCTGACCAACCCGGGCATGGACCTGGTGGTGGCCCGGCCCGGGAGCGGCATCTATCAAACCCATCAAAAGGGGGTCGGCCGTGCCCTCCGGAAAATCCCTGGGACGGAGCGTATCAGCTACACCACCTCGGCAGCAGGGGTATGGTCTGTACAATCCCTGGACCCTGTCTCGGGAGCTACCGGGCTGGTGGCCCATCTGCCTGAGGGGGTGCAGGACTTCTGCTGGCTGCCCGACGGCTCCCTGCTGTGCGGGGGCGACGGCGTGCTGAGGCGCCTGAAGCCTGGCCTGGACACCGATTGGCAGGTGGGCCACCGCTTCGAAGCCGGTTTCGGCCAAATCAGCCGCCTGGCCGTGAACGAGGCAGGCACCCTGCTGGCCCTGGTGGTGGAACAAAACCCGAAACCGTGAAATACCCGCGGGTTCGACCAAAAATTCAAATTCAAGGATTCATGAAAAAACTGCTATTTATCCCCCTCCTGCTCGGCCTCAACTTTGCCTCGGCCCAGACCGACCTGCGGCTGTATGCCATCATCGACTCGGTCTCCGAGGCCCGCATCGGTCACGACGTGGCTACCCTGGCCGGGTTCGGCACCCGCCATACCCTGAGCGATACGCTCTCGGCCACCCGAGGCATTGGGGCGGCCCGCCGCTGGATCAAGGCCGAATTCGACCAAATCTCTAAAGACTGCGGGGGCTGCCTGGAGGTTTTCTACCAGCGCAACCTGGTCAAAGCCTCAGAAAATGCCCGTATCCCAAACGACGTTTGGGTGGTAAACGTGGTAGCCATACAGCGCGGTCGGCTGAACCCCAACCGCATGGTGCTCATGAGCGGGGATATCGACTCTCGGGTGAGCGATGCGAACAACTTTACCTCCGACTCCCCCGGGGCCAACGACAATGCCAGCGGCATGGCGGGCACCCTGGAGGCTGCCCGGGTACTCTCGAAGTACACTTTCGACCACAGCATCGTCTTTGCCGGGCTGTCGGGCGAGGAACAGGGGCTCTTCGGCGGGAAGGGCCTGGCCGAATACGCGCGGGACCGCAACTGGGAAATCGTCGGCGTGCTGAACAATGATATGATCGGGAATATCAGCGGGGTGGACGGGGTGATCAGCAACCGCGACTTCCGCATCTTCTCGGAGCCGGTGCCCCCCACCGAAACGGAACGGGAGCGCCAGTCGCGCCGCTTCTACGGGGGGGAGGTCGACGGCATTTCGCGCCAGCTGGCCCGCTACATATACCAAACCACGCGCACCTACATGCCCGAGATGAACCCCATGCTCATTTACCGCCTCGACCGCTTCGGCCGCGGGGGGCACCACCGCCCTTTCAACGACCTGGGTTTCGCCGGAGTGCGCATCATGGAAGCCCATGAGAATTACACCCAGCAACACCAGGATATCCGGGTGGAAAACGGTATCCAGTACGGAGACCTGCTGGAGCACGTCAATTTCGGATATGCGGCCAAGCTTACGGCCGTGAATGCCATTTCCCTGGCCTCCCTTGCCTGGGCCCCGCCCGCCCCGCAGGGCGTTGAGATCGGAGGAGTGGTGGAAGCCTCTGCCCGGCTGCGCTGGAAGCCGGTAGACGGCGCCACAGGCTACCGCGTCTATTGGCGCGACACCACCTCCCCCACCTGGGATCAGTTCCGCGATGTGGGCAGCCAGACCGAGGCGACCCTCGAAGGCATCGTGATCGACAACTTCTTTTTCGGGGTGGCCGCCGTGGGGCCCGACGGACATGAAAGTCCGGTGAGCTTCCCCACGGGGGTATACCGGAACTGACAGGAGCCTGCGCATACCCATACAGACAGAAACCCGATACTTCCCATGAACCCGAAACCATCCATGAAAGCTAACATGCCCACCCTGAAAAGGGCCTGCACATTGGCCGCCCTGCTCCTGCTGGCCCTGACCGGTCCAGGAGCCTCAGCCCAGCAAACTTTTACGCGCCAGGACAGCCTGCGGGGCAGCATTACCCCGGAGCGCGCCTGGTGGGACCTCCGCTTCTACGATTTGTCCCTTACGGTCGATCCGGCCGGCAAGACTCTTTCGGGAAGCAACAGCATCCGCTACAAAGTGCTCGAGCCCGGCCAGCGCCTGCAGCTGGACCTGCAGCAGCCCCTGCAGATCGATGCCGTGCTGCAGGACGGGGAGCAGCTCACCTTTGAAAGCGAGGGAAGCGCCCATTTCGTGCACCTGACAAAACCGCAGCGCCCGGGGGCTACGGAAACCGTGACGGTGAAGTATTCCGGGGCACCCAGGGTGGCTGTTCGCGCCCCCTGGGACGGCGGCTTTTCCTGGGCCAGCGATGCAAAAGGCCAACCCTTTGTGGCCACTTCCTGCCAGGGCCTGGGGGCCAGCGCCTGGTGGCCGAACAAAGACCATATGTACGACGAGCCCGACAGCATGGCCATCGCAGTGACCGTCCCAAGGCCCCTGATGGACGTTTCCAACGGCCGGCTGCGCAAGGTGGAGGAAGGCGATGGCACCCGTACCTACCATTGGTTTGTCAGCAACCCCATAAACAACTACGGCGTAAACGTTAACATAGCGGAATACGTGCGCTTCGGGGAAACCTATGCGGGTGAAAAAGGCCCGCTCGACCTGGATTACTACGTATTGCCCGACGATCTCGATAAAGCCCGTGAACAATTCAAACAGGTGCCGGGCATGCTCGAGGCCTTTGAATACTGGTTCGGGCCCTACCCCTTCTACGAGGACGGGTTCAAGCTGGTACAGGTACCTTACCTGGGCATGGAACACCAGAGTTCGGTCACCTATGGGAACCGTTTCCAGAACGGCTATCTGGGCCGCGACCTCTCCGGCACCGGCTGGGGGCTGAAGTTCGACTTCATTATCATCCACGAATCGGGGCATGAATGGTTCGCCAACAACATCACCTACCGCGATATTGCCGACATGTGGATCCACGAGGGATTCACGGCCTACTCGGAAAACCTCTACCTGGACTACCACTTCGGTTCCCAGGCCGCTGCGGAATACACCATCGGAACGCGGCGCAATATTCAGAACGACCGGCCCATTATCGGCGCCTATGACGTGAACAGCGAAGGGTCGGGCGATATGTACTACAAAGGCGCCAACATGCTGCACACGCTGCGGCAACTGGTCGAGGACGACGCCCTGTGGCGCGGCATCCTGCGCGGACTCAACCGGGATTTCTACCACCAGACGGTAACCACCCGCCAGATCGAAGACTACCTGAGCCGGGAAACCGGCAAGGACCTGTCGGCCTTCTTCAACCAATACCTGCGAACCACCCAGATCCCCACCCTTGAGTTCCGGCGCAACGGGCAGGAAATGGAATTCCGGTATACCGATATCGTGGAGGGCTTCGATATGCCGGTACGCATCCTTGCAGGGGGCGAAACCCGCTGGATTTTTCCGAAGGCCGGCTGGAATTCGGAACCGCTTTTGGAGGGGGCCGATCTGGCCTTCGACCCGAATTTCTATATACGCGTTAAACAGGCCGACGGGCGCTGACAAAACCGGCCCTGAGGCACAATCTGATCCCCTATGAAAAAATTCCTTTTCCCATTTCTGGCCCTGGCCCTGCTTGCGGCCTGCCGGCAAAATCCGGCCCCGGCAGAACCGGCGGCCCTGGTGGGCCAGGCTACCGCTGCCCGCATCGATTCCCTGCTCCGGGACTTTGTCGATTCCGGGCAGGTTGCCGGTATTTCGGCCCTGGTCTTTGAGAAAGGCCGGGAGGCCTATTTCGGCGCATACGGCTGGTCTGACCGCGCGAACGGGATACCCATGGCCCGCAATACGCTGGTGCAGATCTATTCCATGACCAAGCCCCTTACGGGCACGGCCCTGATGACCCTCTATGAAACGGGGGCCTTCGACCTGGACGATCCACTTACCCAGTACGCCCCGGAATTTGAGGACATGCAGGTGTACACCGGGGTAGACGCCGACGGAAACATGCTGCTGGAGCCCGTCAGAAGGCCCATCAGCATCCGGGACATTACCCGGCACACGGCCGGCTTTCCGAACCGGCCCAATATACCGGGGCTGAGCGAGGCCCTGGCCGCGGCAGATCCGCTCAACCGGGAAAATACGCTGGAGGAAATGGCCGCCAAATTCGGGTCGCTCCCGCTCTGGTTCCAACCGGGTTCCCAGTGGGAATACGGCCCCAGCGTGGACGTACAGGCATTCATGGTAGAACGCATTTCGGGGAAGCCCTACCGGGAATACCTGCAACAGCACGTGCTGGACCCCCTGGGCATGGGTGATACCCGCTATTACGTGCCCGAAGAGGACCGGGGTCGCTTCTCTGCCATGTACCGTTTAGACACCGAAGACGGCAGCC
>DATIPV010000069.1:0-6264 GCA_035471525.1 Robiginitalea sp. | reverse complement strand
ATACGCCCTCACTACCGGGCTGAACCTTTCCATGCTGCTTTCTGTGGAGCGCTATGAAAACTTCCGCCCCGAGAACACGCCATCCGTCATTGAGGAACACTACAGGGGCCGGCCCTTGCTGCCCGTGCCGATAGGGTTCTTCGACGCATTCTACCGGGCCGGCCAGGATTGGCATTCCAGCAGCCTGCCGGTGTCGGAACGATCGTTCAAGCCGTCCGGGGTTCCCACCCTCATCTTCGCCAACCGCTACGACCCGGTTACCCCGCCCGAATACGGGTACCGGTTCATGGAAACCCTTTCCAACGGGCAACTGCTCATTCTGGACGAAAGCGGGCACGGGGCCGGCAACCAGGACTGCAAGGACCGCGTGATCACGGCCTTTATGGACAACCCGGAAGCCGCGCTCGACAGTTCATGCCTGAACGTGTTCCAGGAGTGAGGAACGGGTTGGCAGTTGGCAGTACCCGTTAGCAGGAAGGTATAAAGTTCAGAGTTTCGAGGCCCGGCTGCCCTGGGGGGCTTGGTTTAAAAAGGAATCCTGCTGGGAAGCTGCGCTGTGACCGGCTATCTTGTTCCCGGGGGTTGGGGGATTTTTCCCCTTTTATCCAACTCCTATTTTCACAAAAGCGGGATCATCCCCCTTTAAAGCGCTCAAGGTCCAAGATCTGGGGATGTCCCGTTGATCCTTGAACCTTGACCGTTGAACCTTTTTACCTGCAAACACGCCGGGAGCGCGAAGCCGGAAAACCTGTTGGCGCATTAGCACCATTTTAAATTGGCACGTTCAAAAACTGCCAACTGCCACTGCCTACCGCCAACTACCTGAAAAGCATCGGCGCAAACTCCGACAAATAGATCCGCCAGTTCGTCCAGGTATGGCCGCCCGGGCTTTCCCGATACACGTAGGGGAAACCGAGCTCGTCCAGCTTCTGGCGCATGGTTACCACGCTCTCGATCAGAAAGTCGTCCTTCCCGCAGGCGATCCAGTAGACCTTGGGGGCCGCTGCCTTCAGCGCGAGGATTTGCTGCTCGCGTTTGGAGTGGTCGATGTTGATCCCGAACCGGCTCAGGTCGGCAAATCCCATGCTCATAACCCCGATGTAATCGAACAGTTCCGGGTTTTCGAACGTGGTGTTCATGGTCTGGAGCCCCCCCATGCTCAGGCCGGTAAGCGCCCGGTTTTCCCGGCCGGTTGCCACCTGGTAGTGGGCCTCCACATAGGGGATTACGTCGTTTACCAGGCTTTTCTCGAATAGCATGTTGGCCATGCCGCCGACCCCGGCATTGGCTGTCTCCAGGGGCGGGCTCACGGTAAAGGCCGCGGCCTGGTCGGGGTTGCCATTGGTCATTACCACCAGCATGGGTTTGGCCTGCCCGGCATTGATCAGGTTGTCGAGAATGTTGGCGGCCGTGCCCAGGCTGGGCCAGGCCTCCTCGTCGCCCCCGCCCCCGTGCAGCAGGTAGAGCACCGGGTAATTGGCATTGCTGTTTTCGTATCCGGGCGGCGTGTAGACGAACATGCGACGGGTGAGCCCCAGGGTGGGCGACTCGTACCAAACGGCTTCCACGCTGCCCTTTGGCCCGGTTTTGGCCCAGTACAGGTCCGATGCGGGGCCCGGTACATACAGCACGCTGGCCGTGCTGAAACGGCCGTCGCGCACGATATTCTTGTTGGCCGGGTCGAGGGTGCGCACCCCGTCTACCATAAAGGCGTAGGCGTAGAGTTCCGGTTCCATGGCGGGGATCGCCACCGACCAAACCCCGTTTTCACCTTTCTCCAGGGCGGTCATTTGCTGGGCAAAGCCACCATTGCCGTCGGGGGCGTAGGGCATCCAGTTTCCTGTTAGTTTTACCTCTGTGGCATTAGGAGCCTGAATGCGGAAGGTTACGGCATTGTCGGTCGCCAGTTCGGGCGATACCACGGGGGCGTTCTGGGCGAGTTCCTGCCCGGAGGAGATGCCAGGCATCAGGAAGAGGCCGAGCGCCAGGAACATGCCGGCGTTAAGCCAAATTTGTCTTACTTGAAATTTCATTTCCATGTCAGTTAATAGGGTTGTTCGTATTACAGTTCTGTAGAAGGTATAAGGCACGGATTCTGAGAGCTTGACACAATGAGCTCATGTATCTGAGACCCTAAATTCCCGTAATGGTTTAATCTTTGACCGATAATTTACATCGCCTCATAATCCATCGTGTTTCCCGTTTTTGACTATCTTTTGGGGGCCAACCTGTGAACAAACTGAACCATGTTCCGCTTTTTCCGACAACTGCGTCTTAGATTCCTGGCCCAGAATAGGTTCACTGGCTATTTGTTCTATGCGCTGGGCGAAATCGTGCTGGTTGTAATCGGCATTTTGCTGGCCCTGCAAATCAACAATTGGAACGAAGCCCGGAAGGAACGCCTGCAGGAGATCAAGATCTACCGGGAGATTCTGAGCGACCTGGAAGCCACCCTGAGTGAGGTGAACAGGGACCTGGATTCCCACAGGCAGATATTGGGAACCACCCAATTCCTGATCAATCAGCTTATTACCCAAAAACCCTACGCCGATTCCGTTATTACCGCTCTTCTGAATACCAGCGTGGACCTGCAGGTGTACCCGAAATCAGGCGGTTTCGAAACCCTTAGCTCCATCGGACTCGACCTGCTGAGCAACGATACGGTTCGCATGCGCATTACCGACCTCTACCAGCTGAGGCTGAAGCGGGTCGTTGAACTGGGATGGCGGGAGACCCCATCCCAGGATTTGCGGAACCTGGTCTGGCCCTATATCGAGCAGCACTTCGAAGTTGACCCCGATACCGCCCACATGCGGGCTTTCGACTACGGACCGGGCTCGATCCGGACCTTTGCCCCCAAATTGAGGGATTACAGCGCCTTTTTGCAAGACTCCGAGTTGTTGCGCGCTTTGAATTACTCCGCACTGCGCAGGGCCGTGAAAATCCAGAGCCACTATATAACCGTCCAGGACCTGAATACGGCCATTGTTTCCATCGCAAACGAGCTCGAACGCATTGAATAATCCATGCAGCCATGATCCGACTCTTCCGCACCTTACGCCACCGTCTGCTCGCCGAAAACCGGTTCGGCCTTTACCTGCTGTACACATTCGGGGAGATAGCCCTGCTAGTGCTGGGCATCCTGTTCGCCCTGCAGATCGATACCTGGAACGACGCGCGCCTCGAACGGAAGGCCTCCCTGGCTTTTTACGCCAATGCCCGGCAACAGCTCCTGGAAGACCGCCGGAACATCGCGGGCCAAATCGAACACAATAACCAGTTTACCGGGCAGTTCACCTTTGCCATAGAACTGATTGCCCGGGGCGATCGCAGGGAAGCAGACAGTCTGGCCGCCATAGCGGTCTACCTAATGGATTACTCCGATTTTGACCGGCAGTGGAACATATACGAGACCATGGTCAGCAGCGGCGACATCAGGCTGGTTCAAAATCCGGAAATCAAGGAAGAGCTCCGAAGCCTGGAGGAGACCTACCTCTATATAAACCGGATGGAATCGATACATCTGGAAGCCATCATGAAAATGATGTCGGAAACCCTGATCCGGGCCGTAAATTTCAACTCCGGCAAGGCTATCGATGCCGACCTTTTGTTTGGAGAACCTTTTCAGAACCTTTTTGCCATTGCCCTGAGGCTGATCAAGGAAAAAGACGCCGTCTACTATCGGTGCCTCCGCGAAATCGACAGGATTGTCGCCCGTATCGAAAATGAGATGACCCTTATCCGAGCTGATTGATGATGTTCCGCTTCTTCCGCACCCTCCGCCAACGCTTACTGTCCGAAAACCGGGCCAGCCGGTATATGTTGTATGCCCTGGGTGAAATCCTTCTTGTTGTGGTCGGGATTTTGCTGGCCCTTCAGGTGAACAACTGGAACGAGGCCCAAAAGGCGCTGCAGGAAGAGGAGCTCATTATCAGGAATCTCCAGAGCGAATACCAGGAGAATCTAAGGCTGCTCCAAATCAATCAGCATCGGTTTCGCAACCTTGCCACGGCGGTGCATACCCTGATGGGTTTAATCGGGAAATCGGAAGAAGAGCTGGGCCGCCACAACCTCGACAGTCTGATTTCCAAATCGATCGACCTGTTCGATTACAACCCTGCAGACATTGCCCTTTCCGAAATCCTGGCTACCGGACGGCTCAGCATGTTGCGTTCGGATGCTCTCAAAAAGGCCCTTCTTAAATGGTCCAACGGCATAAAGGACAAGGAAGAGGCCTGGGAAACCATGGACCAGATGAATCAAAATCTATTGGTGCCTTACCTTATGGAACACATTTCCCTGAAGAATGTGGACCGCTACGGGCCCCTGAACTGGGAAGACCGATCGCTGCTTCCCTCCCGCACCTCAGATATCTTTCAGGACCTGGAGTTCGAGAATAATTTAGACAATCATGCCTGGGCCGTCCTTTTTTATGTCAACACACTGGATTCGCTGGAGGTAACGGCCCGAAAAATCATTCACCTGACCCATGCTGAAGTTCTTCCGTAACATACGCCAACGCCTGCTCGCCGAAAACCGTATGAGCAAATACCTGCTGTACGCCATAGGGGAAATCCTGCTGGTGGTGATCGGCATTCTGATTGCCCTGCAAATCGACACCTGGAATGAAGCCCGTAAGAACAACCATACAGAGCAGCGGCACCTGCGTGAAATCCTCACCGCTCTTGAGAGAGACCAGGGGCGCACCCGGTACCTGTACAGCGGCAGGGCCCTGCGGAAAAAACAGGCCCTGCAACAGCTTATGGAAGGCCTCCATGCCGATTCCGAAGTGGCCGACAGCACGCTGAACCGATCGTTTTACAGCTCCCTGATGACCCTTAGCTTCACTTATGACAAGGGGGGCTATGAATCCCTGAAGGCCTTTGGCCTGGATAAAATCTCAAATGACAGCCTGCGCCCTGAACTGGTGCGTTTCTACGAAGTAACCCTCCCCCTGTCCAAATTGTTCCTGGAAGAAGGGAAACTCGTGGAGATGGAGCGAAGGGAGGGCCTGCTGGAGCAACTAAGGACCTTTTCCTTTCAACAAGCGGCCGATGGCACCTGGTACCCCCTATCCGTCATTGACTTTGAAGGGCTTAAAGACCAGGAAGCCTTCAAGGAACTTTTCGCCCTTGAAATGGAGGTGAACGCCAACTATATCCAGCGCCTGGAAAACATCCTCGACCATTTCGAAGGGATCATAGAACGGGTAGCCGACGAAATCCAACCAACCCCATGACACGCTTTTTCCGTACCCTCCGCCAACGCCTCCTGTCCGAAAACCGGACCGGCCGCTACCTGCTGTATGCCCTGGGAGAGATTATCCTGGTGGTGATCGGCATTCTGATTGCCCTGCAAGTCGGCAATATCAGCGAAACCGCAAAGGAGCGCGAGATCTATTTATCCTATTTGCTGCGCCTTAAGGAAGATTTTTTGGAACTCCAGGAAACCGTAAAGGAAAAAAGGGAATTTGAAGCTGAGTTAATCGACCTTGCCGAGTATCAATTAGGGGTCCTCACCGGAAAGGAGACCAACCCGGATATACTGAAGCTCGCCGTCTCAATTGAATTTACCGCTTCCATCAATCGTTATGAACTATTGAGTCCCACTTATCTGGAACTGAACTCAACCGGGAGGCTGGCCCTCATTGAAAATGACGATATAAAAGATTTCTTGTCGGGCTATTACAAATATCTGCTGACCCGGAATGATGAAAAAGCAGAATGGGACCCCTGGGTACACCAGTACAGGTCGCTGGTGCGCAATATTCTGGATCCGGAAGACCGATCTTTCATAGACTTTGAATTTGGCAAGTCAAACTCAGACATGGAGAGCCCGACATGGCAGAATTATACCCTGAAATCTAAAAAGGAAAAGGTAGTGAACGACCTTCTGAAGGTCCCTAATTTAGCCGGCCTTCTGCAGGATATCCTGACTGCCAGAAGGATTACCCTAAGCTATCTTAATTTCGAGTTCCATATCAGCAATGATTTCCTCCAGCAGATTCAGAGTGAAATAGATCGGTTACAAGGTTCGGCAGCTCCGGATGCATGAGCTGCGGGCTGGTGGAAAAGTATTTGTTTTTGAATTATTTAATCCGGCAATACCATGTTTATAGGACATTACGCCCTGGCGTTCGGATCCAAAAGGATACAGAACCCTCCTTCTTTAGCCATCATGTTTGTGGCGGTGCAGTTTTTGGATTTACTCTGGCCCCTTTTTGTGTTGCTCGGCTTCGAGTCCTTTCGGATAGAGGAGGGCAAT
>DATIPV010000068.1:0-2401 GCA_035471525.1 Robiginitalea sp. | reverse complement strand
AAGACCAGATCTATCTGGGGTTTTCCTATAACATTCTGCTAAACCGCCCACCCGGGGTTAGCCAGAACAACCTCTCGTACGGGCTGCAGATCGGGGTGATACGCGACATGCCCGTGAACCGGTCCAGGACGGTGGCCCTGGGGATAGGGCTGGGGTACGCCCTGCATTCCTATTACTCAAACCTGCGGGCCATTCAAAGCGGTTCGGATATTCAATACATCATTCCCGCAGGCGGGGTATCCTATAAACGGAACAAGCTGGAAACCCACCTGGTGGAAGTTCCCATAGAATTTCGCTGGCGCAATTCGACCCCCACCGACTTTTCGTTCTGGCGCATATACGGCGGGGTCAAATTTGCATATATAGTCGGGGCCCGTTCCAAATACGTGACCGCTGAATTCAAAGACACGTTTTACAATACGGATGCCGCCAAATTTCAATACGGGCTCACCCTGAGCCTGGGCTATAACGCCCTGAACTTCCATATGTACTACGGACTAAACAGCTTGTTTAAAGACGGGACCAACGGCCCCGAAGGAGTGCCCCTTGAAATGACGCCCTTGCGGATCGGCCTGATCTATTATATTCTCTGATTGCGGATTGCAGATTGCCAGGTTACTTTAAACCAAGGGTGGGGAAGGGGCCCCGCCCAACATACCCCCTCACAACCAGAAGCGCAGCAGCAGCAATTGTGAAACCATCCCGGCAAGCCAGCCGGCAAGAATGGAAGCGCGCCCGTGTGCCCGGCGGTAGAGCCGGGCCGTGCCGACAAGGCCCGCGCACAGGGTGCAGGCGCTGATGGCCACTATAATGTTTTTTTCAAAATGGACGCTCAGGGCGATCAGGTACATGAGCAGGCTGCCCATCCCGACCATATGCAGGCTAATCACCTTGCCAAAGAGGGCCATGATCAGGCAGGCCGTCGTGGCGATTATCAGGCCCAGGAAGTAGTAATACAGCTCCACGCTGAAATTGTTGGGGATTACCCGGAACAGGATCATGAGCAGCAAGGCCAGGAAGATAAGCAGCGGATAGACCCGTTCCTCGGCCTGCAGCATCAGGGTAGAGCGCATCATTTTCAGGTTTCGCAGGACCAGGAGGCTGAGTATGGGTATGATTACGGTGAGGATAAAGACCGGCAGCACGTTGCCGCTTTGCATCTCCAGCGGGCTGTATTTCGGGGTAACCCGGAAGTAGAACAGCGTGCCGTAAAGCGGGGCCAGCAGCGGATGAAACAGAAACGTGAAGATTTTACTGAAGGTCCGCATCATATTTCCTTGCGAAGTCGGGCCACCGGAATGCCCAGCTGTTCCCTGTATTTGGCCACGGTCCTGCGCGCAATGGGATACCCCTGGTCCTTCAGGATTACGGCAAGCCTGTCATCGGTCAGGGGCTTTCGTTTGTCTTCTTCCCCGATCACCGTTTCCAGGATTTTCTTGATTTCTTTGGTAGAAACGTCTTCCCCCTCCACATTTTTCACGGCTTCGGAAAAATAATCCTTGATCAGACGGGTGCCGTAGGGCGTGTCTACATACTTACTGTTGGCCACCCGCGAAACCGTGGAGACGTCCATGCCAATCTGGTCGGCAATGTCTTTCAGGATCATGGGCTTCAGGTTGCGCTCGTCCCCGGTCAGGAAATACGCCCGCTGGTACCCCATTATGGCGTTCATGGTCACATACAGGGTCTGCTGCCGCTGCTTGATGGCGTCGATGAACCATTTTGCGGCATCCAGCTTCTGTTTGATGAAAAGCACCGCGTCTTTCTGTTCCTTTGATTTCTCGCGGGCGTTCTTGTAGCCTGCCAGCATGTTGGTGTAATCGCGGGACACATGGAGCTCCGGGGCGTTGCGGCTGTTCAGGGTAAGCTCGAGCTCGCCTTCCACGATGCGAATGGTGAAATCGGGCACCACGTGTTCCACGAGCTTGTTCCCCCCGGAATACGAACCTCCGGGCTTCGGGTTCAGCTTTTCGATTTCCGTGATGGCCGCTTTGAGCTGCTCCTCAGAGATGTCGTATTTCTGCTGTAGCTTCGCGTAGTGTTTTTTGGTGAATTGCTCGAAGGATTTCCGCAGGATGTCCATGGCCAGTTCCACCGAAGGGGAGGGTTCCTTGCGCGCGAGCTGCAGCAGCAGGCACTCGTCGAGGGAACGGGCCCCCACCCCGGGCGGGTCGAGCTGTTGCACCTTCCGAAGCACCTTCTCGATGGTGTCCTGGTCGGTGTAAATGTTCTGGGTAAAGGCCAGATCGTCCATAATGTCTGGCAAAGACCTCCTTATGTAGCCGCTCTCGTCCACACTCCCGATCAGGTATTCGGCAATGGCCCACTCCTGGTCGTCTAGGTATTCGGTGTTGAGCTGGCCGAGCAGGTATTGGGTAAAAGAAATGCCGGCGGCATAGGG
>DATIPV010000067.1:0-3426 GCA_035471525.1 Robiginitalea sp. | reverse complement strand
CCCTGCTGGTAGCCGAAAAAGAAATCGATGGCATTGTCTTCGCTGAGCACGAATTTCTCCGGCTCTGCTTCGCCCGCGGCTTCCGGCAGGCTGTCTGCCGGGGGCTCTTGTATGATGTCGGTACTTTCTTCGGGTGTATTTCTCCGATTTTCTTTACTTTGTTGCCCGCAGCCCAGGATTCCCATCAAAAGAATCCCTGAGGCATAGGCCCATCTGGAAAACGTCATGAGGTTCGCGGATTTTGCCCATTCCATCCCAAAAATAAAGAATTTGCCCCTTCCGGGCGTGCAGGCGCATTACCAAATGGCCCCGGAGGAGCGCATCCGCGAGCTGGAAAAGGCGTACGCGGGCCGGCGCACGGCCCGCAAGGCAGGCGTTCTGGCCCTCTGTTACCCGGATGCCGAGGAGCAGGCGCGGCTGCTGCTCATCCTGCGCCCCACCTATCCGGGGGTGCACTCCGGGCAGGTATCTTTTCCGGGCGGCAGCATGGAGACGGGCGATACCGACCTGCTGGCAACGGCCCTCCGGGAGGCCCGGGAAGAGGTGGGTCTGCCACCCTCTCAGGTAAGCCTCCTGAGGGCCCTTACCCCCCTGTACATCCCCCCGAGCAACTTTGAGGTGAGCCCGTACCTGGGGTGCACCGACCGCCCCCAGGTATTTCGCCGGCAGCCTTCGGAAGTGGCTTCCCTCATCGAGGTGCCGCTGGAACGGTTGCTCGACGCCGGCAGTCTTACCAGCCGCCGGCTCACCACCTCCTACGCCCGCGAAATAGAAGTGCCAGCCTTCTTATTCCAGGGCCATGTGGTCTGGGGCGCCACGGCCATGATGCTGAATGAACTCAAGCACCTGTTACAGGCCGTCTAGTGCTGCGAATTTTGTATTTTTGCTCTCCATGGCTCTTTTTAAGACAAACCCGTTCGGTCATATCCTCTTCCTGAAAAAGTGGCTCATCCGTATTCTGGGGCTGCTCACCCACCAGCGGTATAAGCAATTCAACAAACTGGAGATCGAAGGGTCCGAAGTTATCCGCGCCCTGCCCGAAACCGGGGTGCTCTTCGTAAGCAACCACCAGACCTATTTTGCCGATGTAGTGGCCATGTTCCACGTTTTCAACGCCAGCCTCAGCGGGCGCGAGAACAGCATCAAGAACATCGGGTACCTCTGGAACCCCAAACTGAACATTTACTATGTGGCGGCCAAGGAGACCATGGGCAAGAGCCTGCTCACCAAGGTACTCGCCTATGCCGGTTCTATCAGTATCGAACGCACCTGGCGTGCCGACGGGCACGACGTGCAACGGCAGGTGAAGTTGAGCGATATCTCCAATATAGGCAAAGCCCTGCAGGACGGGTGGGTAATTACCTTTCCGCAGGGCACCACCACCCCTTGGAAACCCCTTCGCAAGGGCACGGCCCATATCATCAAGAAATATAAGCCTCTGGTGGTTCCCGTGGTTATAGACGGGTTCCGCCGTTCCTTCGACAAGAAGGGCCTGCATATCAAGAAAAAGGGGATTTTGCAGTCTATGGTCATCAAACCGCCCCTGGAGATCGACTGCGACGGGGAGTCGGTTGAAGCAATCATCGAAAAGCTGGAATACGCCATCGAGCAACACCCTTCCTTTTTAAAGGTACTCTCACAGGAAGAGCTGCAGGATTACGAGGCGGAGCACAACCAGCGCAGGTGGCGCCCGGGCAAATCTTAGGCCTCCATCCGTTTCAATTCCTTGTAATTCAGGTATAATTTACGGGTGAGCAGCCCGTAGAGCAGAAAGTAGACCCCTCCCATCACCGCCGTGAACAGCAGGCCGGCCGCAGCCATGATGCCCATCACCACCCATTTGAGGTGTTCCGGGTTGGTTCCGGCAGGGCTACTCAGGTGGAGACTGCCCACCAGGTCATCGCTGAAAAAGATACCCGCGATGAAAACCCCGAAAAAGACCAGGATCATGCTCAGGCAGAATACAATGTAATGCATCACGGTCTTTCGGGTGCGGATAATGCGATTCATCAGGTTTCCGGCGCTGTCGAGCACGGAAATCTCCCGGTATCGCCTGTAGAACTGGACGATGAAATACAGGGTCACCGAATACTGCAATGCGGTAAGTCCGATCAGCAGGTACCGGATTTTCAGGCTTTCGGCCACTTCGTAGTTCATCCCTTCCCGGAAGGATGGGATCAGGTAGAGCAGGTGGGGGGCCAGAAACTCGATAATGCTGATGAAGAATATCCATCGGACCAGGGAGGAGGATTTTTGCCAGATCATACGGTGGATCTGGTCGTAGGACAGCTTGGGCAGGTCGTGTTCCCTGCGCTGCCAGTCCCGCTTCAGTAATTCCAGTTCGTCCAACATAAACTCACGGGTTTAGTATGGTTTTAAGTTTGTTCTTGATGCGGTTCATTTTTACCCGGGCGTTTACTTCGCTGATGCCCAGGGTCTCCGCTATTTCGCTATAGTTCTTGTCTTCCAGGTACAGGAATATCAGGGCCTTGTCTATATCGCCCAGCTCGCGTATGGCGCTGTACATTAGGTTCAGCTGCTGCTCCTCGGAAGGATCGTAATACTCGGCTCGTACCCGGTACAGCACGGCGTCGAAATCTTGTGTTCTGGGCACCTTTTTCGACTTGCGGTACAGGGTAATGGCCGTATTGAGCGCCACCCGGTACATCCAGGTACTAAACTTGGAATCGCCGCGGAATCTGGGATAGGCTTTCCACAATTGAATGGCGATCTCCTGGAAGAGGTCGTTGTGTGCCTCCCGATTATCTGTGTAGATACTGCAGACCTTGTGAACGATATTTTGGTTGGCCTCCAGCTGCGACACAAATTGATGCTCGAGTTCTTGAGTCACGAGGGTTGGTCGTTGCTTTGTTGATAAGTAGTTGATCGGGGCCGGATGTTACAGCCCGGTACAAAAAAATGATCTACCCGGCACCTTACAGGCGTTTAGTCCCGGTAGTCCAGGGCCGGCTGCCGGTCGCCCAGCAGCGGCACATATTTAAAATCGGGTCCCCGGCGCTCCGCGAATTCGGCTTTGGCCCTGGCCAAAGTTTCCGGATCCGACATCAGGTCGATGGCCGTGGCCGCCAGGGTCTTGGCTGCCACCATCATCCCTTTCGTGCCGATGCCCGTGCCCCCGGCTGCCACGGCCTGCCAGCTGTGCGCGGGGGTGCCGGGCACCCAGGTGGCCGCGCTCAGGCCGGCGGTGGGTACCGTAAAGCTCACGTCCCCGACGTCCGTGGAGCCGTCGGCACGCCCTACTTCCTGCAGCGGTTCAATGCGGTTCGCCTCCCCGGGCTGCAGGTTGTCCCGGCCCAGAGATTGGGCTATCTTCCCGGCGAAGATGGCTTCTTCCGGGGTATACGTTATGCCGCCCACTGCCTGCAGGTTCCTGTACATCACCTCTTGCAGGGCGAGGTTGGGCAG
>DATIPV010000066.1:0-4334 GCA_035471525.1 Robiginitalea sp. | reverse complement strand
AAGGGGAATAAAAAGCGAGTTACTCCGTTAGGGCCTGACGAGCAAAAAGAAGCTCCTGCTAGAACCGGTAGTTAATGCCAATGCCCAGCTGCTGCCTGAACTGGGTCTTGGGCGACCCGGGGTTGATCACCGTTCCGTCGGGGGCTATTTCCCGGTCGAATTTGATGTCGTCGTCGTATATGATCTGGGTGAGCAGGCTGGCATTCAGAAATTCGTTTACCTTGAAATTGAATTTCAGGGTCCAGTCTATATCCACATTCCCAAAGACCCGCAGGTAATCGGTATAAAGTGTGAGATCCTGGGCCACCACCACGTTTTCCATCAGGGGGAATTCCCATTTGTGGTTGATCAGGAACCCGAGCTCCGCAAAGAGCTTTTCCCCCGGTTTCAGGATGTTCCCCCCGGCATCTACCAGGGCTTTTTGCACGCCGAAAGCCCCCTTGTCTGCCAGGTCCTGGTCCAGCACGAAGGTCCCCTTGAAGGTAAGGGGGGAAATATAGAGGTTAAACTTCTTTCCCTCAGGGATATAGGAGGTACCGGCCCCGAGAAATAAATAGCCCGGCGCCATAAAACGCGAAATGGGGGTGGAACGATCGGGGTATTTGAAACCATCGGCGAATTGGGTGTTGAAATTCAATTTTACCGAATAGTACCAGCTTGTGATGGTGTCACGGCGGTATCCAAGGGTGCTGCTCAGGCGGATGGCGTCGTCCGTTTTCCGCCATTTACGACCTTCCTGGGCATTCCAGCCAAAGCGCAGCTCCAGGTCGTTGTCCCACTGAAAGAAGCGGAATTTGTAATTGCGGGCAAAATACAGTTTGGTGTTGGCCGAAATGGCGTTGTCGCCCCCGGCGTTCCAGTTGACAAAGGCCGCCTCGCTCAGCTGGAGGTCGAACTCATTGATCCTTTCCCAGAAAGAGGGCACGCGAAAACGCTTGAACTTCTTGGTGAGCGGCTTGGTGGCGTGGAAGGTGATACGCGGGTTGGTCAGGGTAACTCCCTGGGGCACAATGCGGATCGGATACTGCTGGGTGCGGATCACCAGCGTGTCGAGGGACAGGGTGTCTGCCTCCACGGGGGGGATGCTGTCTTGCGACCATAGGTATGGCCCCATCAGGAGGAAGGCGAGGCTCGCCAGCAGCCGGCCAGGGGTATCAATTCTCATGAGCAATGCGGTTCAGAAAACGAAGGAGCGAGGCTTCGTCCAGGCCTTGCTCTTCCAGGAGTTCTTGAATGGTTCCGTGAGACGGGAATGAGTCGCCCAGCCCGAGGCGGTGTACCCGTCCGTGATACCCCAGTTCTGAGAGCGCTTCGAGCACTGCGCTTCCGAAGCCCCCGCTGAGGCATCCGTCTTCCAGGGTAACCACCTGCCGGTAGCTGCCTGCAATCTGTTTCAGGGCACTGGGGTCCAGCGGTTTAACAAAGCGGAAATCGTAATGGCCAAAGGCATCCGGCATGGCGGTTTTCGGGAGCAGGTCCTGAACGATCTGGCCCAGGGGCCCCAGGCTCAACACGGCAACCCGGTTGCCTTTTCTGAGTCGACGGGCTTTGCCAGGCCTTATGATTTCAAAGGGTTTCTGCCAGTCGGTTTCCCGGCTGTATCCCCGGGGATACCGAATGGCGATGGGCCCCTGGGGGTTTAGCTGGGCCGTGTACAGCATGTTCCGGAGCTCTACGTTGGTCATGGGCGACATTACGGTCAGGTTCGGGATGCACCTCAGGTAGGCGATGTCGAAAATCCCGTGGTGGGTGGCGCCGTCCTGCCCCACCAGACCTGCCCGGTCCAGGCAGAATACCACCGGCAGGCGCTGGATGGCCACGTCGTGAATAAGCTGGTCGTAGGCGCGCTGCATAAAGGTGGAATAGATGGCGCAAAATGGGAGGAGCCCCTCGGCAGCCATGCCGGCAGCCAGGGTTACGGCGTGCTGTTCGGCAATGCCGACGTCAAAGGCCCGTTCCGGATAGGCCTCCATCATGTATTTCAGGGAGCTTCCCGTGGGCATGGCAGGTGTAATCCCGACAATCCTTGGGTTGAGGCCGGCCAGTTCCACCAGTGTCAGGCCGAATACATCCTGATACCGGGGGCCGGCTGCCCCGGCTTTAGAAGCCCGAATCAGGTCGCCCGTGGTTCGGTCGAAGCGTCCCGGGGCGTGGTAGACAACCTGGTTCTCCTCGGCCTGACGCAGGCCTTTTCCCTTAGTAGTGACCAGGTGCAGCAGCTTGGGCCCGGGTTGTTCTCTGAGTTGGCGGAGCACCTGGAGCAGGCGCGGCAGGTCGTGTCCGTCTACCGGGCCGGTATAGCTGAAATTCAGGGATTCAAACAGGTTTTCTTCCCCCGGCTGGCCCGACTTTACCTGGGTCAGGTATTTCTTGAGCGCTCCCACGCTCGGGTCTATCCCAATGGCGTTGTCGTTCAGGATGATCAGCAGGTCTGCACCGGCCACCCCGGCATGATTCAGGGCTTCAAAAGCCATTCCGCTTGCGATCGAGGCATCGCCGATTACGGCCACATGCCGCCGGTGGCTATGTCCCTGCAGGTTGGCAGCCAGGGCCATGCCGAGCAGGGCCGAAAGGGAGGTGGAGGAGTGCCCGGTGCCGAAAGCGTCATAACGGCTTTCACTGCGGCTCGGGAACCCGCTCAGGCCGCCTTTTTGACGGATGCTGGCAAAAGATTCGCGTCGGCCGGTGAGGATTTTGTGGCCGTACGCCTGGTGGCCCACATCCCAGATAAGGCGGTCTTCGGGAGTTTGGTACACATAGTGAAGGGCAATGGTGAGTTCCACCACCCCCAGACTGGCGCCCAGGTGCCCTTCCTTTACGGCGACCACATCAATAATGCAGTCGCGCAGCTCCCGGGCCAGCTCCGGGAGCTGGTCTTCGGGCATTTTTCTCAAATCGTCCGGATCGTCTATTTGATGCAGCAGTCTCATCGGCGCGGTAAATGTACGGCAAATAGTCATTTCAGCGGGTGTGGCTGCACCACCAGAAATTGTATTTTTGGCGTATGGAATTCAAGTTGGACGACCGGTTTTTTATGCAGAAAGCCCTGCAGGAGGCTGAAGCAGCCTACGAGAAAGGGGAAGTGCCCATCGGGGCCATAATCACCGTAAAGGACCGCATTATCGCACGGGCCCACAACCTTACCGAACGGCTGCACGATGTAACCGCCCATGCAGAAATGCAGGCGATTACGGCGGCTGCCAATTTCCTGGGCGGCAAGTATCTCACGGATTGCACGCTGTATATTACGCTCGAACCCTGCCAGATGTGTGCCGGGGCCCTGTTCTGGAGCCAGATCTCTCGGGTGGTTTTCGGGGCGTATGACCCGCAGCGCGGGTTTACCGCCATGGGGGGGCAGCTGCACCCTAAAACACTGCTGGAGGGCGGAGTGATGGAGGAAGAGGCCTCGGAGCTGCTGAAACGCTTCTTCATCCAGAAGCGCAACCTGAACTAAAAAAAAACACCGCACGGATCGGTGCGGTGTCTGCAGTCTTCAAAATAAAATATGTTATCGGATCAGTTGCACATCGGAAGCTACCATTCCTTTGCGACCCTCCGTTTCCTGGTATTCTACTTTGTCTCCTTGATTCAGTTGCAACCCGTTCAATGCGGTTACGTGGACGAAGATGTCCTTTCCTGTGGCGTCGTTGGTAATGAATCCGTATCCTTTGGATTCATTGTAAAATTTAACTGTTCCAGTCATTTAATGAAAAAATAAAAGTAATTAACTAATAACACGAAGGTAGCAGAAATTTTGCCTGCCTCAATTTAAGCAATATGAATTTACCTAAAATTATTGATTTTCAGAAGTCTTGCGCTCCTTTCCCTGCATTTTTCTGATATTTTCCTCGGTAAGCATATAATCTCCCATCTTTTTGCCCCGGCTTTCCGAAACCAAAAATAGCGGCATGGCCAGCAAAAACAGGCCTACTACCCCGAATCCGATGCATTGGTTGGCCAGGGTTTCGTTTTCCTCCATCAGGATAAATCCGTACCCCACAGCTCCCAGCGAAGCCAGCACGATCAGCAAGACGAAGTATCGCATCAGTTTGCGCATCTCAATGGGTAAAATTGATCAGTTTGCGGCGGTACGCCGTTAGGAGTTTCGACTTCGAGATAAAGCCGATGTATCGTTCGTCCTTGAGGACGGGAAGGTTCCAGGCGCCGCTGTTCTGGAATTTCTCCATTACCTGCTGCATGCTGTCGGTACCGTAAAAGATCTGTTCAGGCGGGTTTTGCATAAAGGAAGATACCCTGAGTTTTTCGTAGACCTTTACGTCGAACATATATTCCCGGATATCGTCCAGAAGCACGATGCCTTTCAGCCGGTCTTC
>DATIPV010000065.1:0-5393 GCA_035471525.1 Robiginitalea sp. | reverse complement strand
AGGAGGCCTATGAAGCCTACGCCCTGCCGGCGGCAGGCCCTTCGGAGTTGGTGCGGGAATATCCCATTACCCCCACTTCCCTGATGATGACGCGGGTGGTTTCGCACGGTGGGCCCGGCTTCCTGGTCTGCTGCAAAGGCGCACCCGAACAAGTACTGGAATACTGCGGAACGGAACCCCCGGAACGGGAGCGGGTCCTGGCCCAGGCAAGCCGGCTGGCGGAGCAGGGCCAGCGGGTTTTGGGGGTGGCCCGGGCGGTTTGGGAGGATTCCCACATTCCGGAATCGGCCGAAGCATTCGATTTCACCTGGGTCGGACTGCTGGGGTTCGAAGACCCGATACGCAGCGAGGTCCCCGAAGCGGTACGACAGTGCCATAGCGCCGGGATCAAGGTAATCATGATAACGGGCGATTACCCGGTAACGGCCAGTGCCATCGCCCGGCAGGCCGGATTGCACTCAGACCGGCCTGCCCTTTCGGGCGCCGATCTGGACCGGATGAGCGACCGGGAACTGGCCGAGGCGATCGGCTCCCTTACCGTATTTGCCCGTATTGTACCTGAGCAGAAATTGCGCCTGGTTCGCGCCCTGCAGGCCAATGGGGAGGTAGTCGCCATGACCGGTGACGGGGTGAACGACGCCCCGGCGCTCAAAGCGGCAGATATCGGTATCGCCATGGGCGGGAAGGGCACCGATGTGGCCCGGGAAGCCTCGTCCCTGGTACTGCTGGACGACAATTTCAGTTCCATCGTCTCGGCCATCCGCTCGGGCCGCCGCATCTTTGACAACCTGCAGAAGGCCCTGTCGTACATAACCGCCATCCACATCCCCATTATCGGGCTCACACTGCTGCCGGCGTTTTTCGTGGAACTCCCTATCCTGCTGATGCCCGTCCACATCGTATTCCTGGAGCTCATCATCGACCCGGTATGCTCGCTGGCCTTCGAATCGGAACAGGAGGAAATAGGCATCATGAACCGGCCTCCCCGCAACCCGAAAGCCTTGTTTTTCGGATTCGGAAAGTTCGTGATGAGCATCCTGAGCGGGGCCCTGCTGCTGGGCATGGTGCTGGGGGTGTACCTGCTCTCCATCGGAGAAGGCCATTCAGACGGAGAAATCCGGGCCATCGCCTTTACCTCGCTAATCGTGGGCAATATCTTTCTGATCCTCACCACGCTCTCCCGTTCACGGGGCGCCCTTACCGTGCTGATTGAAAAGAACCGGGCCTTGCTCATTATCCTTCTGGCCGCCGGCAGCTTGCTGGTCGCCATCCTGTTTGTGCCGTGGCTGCGCAGCCTATTTGGGTTCGAATATCCGGGTTCGTCCCATTTTCTGAGCGCCGCATCGGGGGCGCTGCTCGTTTTGATCATACTGGAAACCGCCAAGTATTTCAAACGGATATGGGGGCGGTTATCCTATAAAAAAATGCCCGGGGCATCCCGGCAAGTACCGGATTGAACAACCCGTGACTCTTTAAAATGACACACATGTACTACCTGCTCTTTTACAAAACGGTCGAAAACTACGTGGAACGCCGGGGCCCCTACCGGGCCGAACACCTGAAGCTGGCCCGGAGGGCCGCAGAGGAGGGTCAATTGGTAATGGGAGGGGCCCTGGCCGACCCGGCCGACGGGGCGGTGCTCGTTTTCAGGGGCGACGGCCCGCAGGCGGCCGAGGCCTTCGCCAAAAACGACCCTTACGTGCAAAATGGCCTGATCCGCGAATGGTCGGTCAGGCCGTGGACAGTGGTGATCGGAGGGGATCAGGGAAAGGATTGATTTAAAAGGGTTTTACCCCCTTAAATCTTTATCTTGTAGGATCCAAACCGCCAACCGTATGAAGCGCAACGAGTTCCTCAGGACTTCCTCGACTTTTGTAGCCGGAAGCGTGCTGCTCCCGACCCTATCCTGCCGGCCCGACCCCGGGAAACCCCCTGTTCCGGATACCCCCGGGATAACCCGTACCAATTGGGCCGCCAATTACGTGTACAAGGCCCCGAACCTGCACCGGCCCGGCTCGGTAGCCGAACTGCAGGAACTGGTGGCCAGGCTCGGCAGCCAGAAAGCCCTGGGGTCGCGGCATTGTTTCAATGACATTGCCGACAGCCCGCTCAACCAGATCTCCACCGAGAACCTGAACCGGGTGGTCTCCATCGACCGCAGCACCCAACAGGTGACCGTGGAAAGCGGGATGCGCTACGGCGACCTGGCCCCGCAGCTCGAAAGGGAGGGCCTCGCCCTGCACAACCTGGCTTCCCTGCCGCATATCTCCATTGCCGGGGCCTGTGCCACGGCCACCCACGGTTCCGGAGTGGGCAACGGGAACCTGGCCAGCCCGCTGCTGGCCTTCGACCTGATTACCCCCGACGGCCAGGTGGTGACCCTGACCCGCCAGGACCCCGAATTTTATGGAGCTGCCGTACACCTCGGAGCCCTGGGGGTGGTTTCCCGTCTCACGTTGCAGGCCCAGGACACCTACCAGGTGGCCCAGCGGGTCTTCCTGGACCTGCCGCTGGAAGAGGCAGTCGGCCACTTCGACGCCATCATGTCGGCGGGGTACAGCGTAAGCCTGTTTACCGACTGGATGGACCAAAAGGTGAGCCAGGTGTGGGTTAAGAGCCGCCCGGGAACGGACCGGGAGATAACTACAGCCGATTTCTACGGGGCCCGTGCCGCCGACCGGGACGTACACCCCATCATCAGCCTGGGCGCTGAGAACTGCACGCCCCAAATGGGACTCCCAGGACCCTGGTTCGAGCGGCTTCCGCATTTCAAAATGGGGTTTATGCCCAGCAGCGGGGAAGAGCTGCAGGCCGAATTCTTCGTGCCGCGCGAAAACGCCCCGGACGTACTCCAGGCCATCGAACGCCAAAAAGACCGTATCTTTCCCCACCTGCACATCTCAGAGATCCGGTCCGTCGCAGCCGACGATTTCTGGCTGAGCCCGGCTTCAGGGCGCGATGTGGTGGCCTTCCATTTTACCTGGAAAAGGCACCCGGAGGAGGTACCCGCCCTGATCCGGTTGATCGAACGGGAACTCGACCCGTTTGGCCTGGTGCCCCACTGGGGCAAACTCTTCTCACTGGACCCGGCACTGTTGCATAAGCGCTATCCGAGAATGAACGACTTTATTGCCCTGGCCCGGAAATTCGATCCGGCAGGCAAGTTGAAAATGCCTACCTCGACCTGAACCTATTTGGTTGAAAACACCCGGCAGGGGCCCCTTTCCACAAAATTCAGGGAAGGATACAAGAAGCGATTCGCGGCCGGGGTCGTCTGCCTGCAATCATGGGAGATCACCATCGGCGGTTCGCCGGGGGGAAAGCCCCCACCCCCGGTTTCAAAATACAGCCCCAGCCCGCAAATCCCTTTCAGGGGCTGCCCTCTTCAATCTCCATTTCGAGCAGGAAGGAACTGAGCGACTTTCCGTGCGCATCCAGGGCTGTGGAAGCGGTTACCCCGCCTGCCAGGGCATCGCGCAATACAAAATTAAGGGCCCCCAGCTGCGGAAGCTCATAGCGCAGCACCTCGCCCTGTACCCTGCTCCCGAACCAGGCCTTCACCCGCCCGGGTGTGACCTCCCGGGCCAGTATCGGATAATGGGCCGGGTCGTGGGCGATCAGCGAAATATTCGAGATATTGCCTTTGTCGCCGCTGCGGGAATGGGCTATTTCATACAACTTCATGGCTTAGGTCGTTTCGTGGATAAGCGTGGGGCGCAGCTTTGATTTGGGCAACAACACAGACGCAACCGAAACGAGCTCTTCCACTTTTTTAGCGGCTCCCCCGCCTCCGGCAGGGCCGTTGGTATAAAGGGTTTCCACTTCTCCGGCCAGGGCGCCGGCCTGTTCGCGGGTTTCCGTGCGCCCGGCTACCCGCAGCCTCACTTCGGCCGGCTCCCCATACCCCTCCGTGGGAAGCGGGCTGAGGGCATTCAGGCCAATCAGGTCCAGCCGCAGGTCTTCCGCAGGTATCCCCAGAGCCTCGAGTCGCCTCCTCACAATTTCGCCGGCCAGGCGGGCCCGGGCCACGCACCCGCTGCCCCCGTAACTGATCTGGCCTTCCCCCAGGAACCCGTTGCGGTACCCGACGCTCACCTTGTAGGTGTCGGTCGGAGGCCGGCCAAAGGCACCTGAAAAGTCTACCCGGTCGGGGCCGCTCCCGGCAAAGCTGACCTGCGAAAAATCGGCCGTGCAGTCGGGGGTGAGGTAGTTTGCCGGGTCGTGAATTTCGTATAAAAGCTGTTCGGTGCAGGTGGCCCTGCTGACCAGTCCGCCCGTACCGGGAGATTTGGAGATATACCCGTTGCCGGAAGCGTCTACCTCAGCAAACGGAAAGCCCAGGTTCCAGGGCTCTGGCACCGGTTTTCGCATAGGGTCTGCAAAATACCCCCCGCATACCTGCCCGGCGCATTCCAAGAGGTGTCCCACCAGGGTTCCTTTGCCCAACTGCCCGAAATCATCCATTGCCCAGCCGAATTCGTAAATCATGGGCGCCAGGAAAAGGGCCGGGTCGGCCACGCGGCCTGTCAGCAGCACCTCTGCCCCGGCTTCCAGCGCCTCCACCAGGGGCCCGCTGCCCAGATAGGCGTTGGCAGAGACTATGCGATCAGACAATTCGCCTATGGGACGCCCATTTTCCATCTGGGGCAACTGGGGGTTGCGTCGGACAAGGTCCTGTACGTCGTCGCCGAGCACGGCCGCCAGGCGCATGCCCTGTAAGCCCTGTTCCCGGGCCAGTGCAAGCACCCTGTCCAGGGCGGCTTCCGGATGGGCGGCTCCCATATTGGTCAGCACCCGAACCCCCCCGGATCTGGCGAGGGGCAGCACCCTGCGCATCCGGTATTCGAGCAGCTGGTTGTACCCCTTCGACGGGTCGCGGAGTTTCTCGAGCTGGGCCAGGGCGATGGTCCGTTCGGCCAGGCATTCGAAAGCGATATAGTCGAGCGAGGCGCGCTCCATCAGCTCCAGGGCCGGTTCCAGCCGGTCGCCCCCGTATCCCGCTCCGCTTCCGATCCGGATCTTTTTCATAGTTAGAAGGTAAGTACCCCTGTCAGGAGCGAAACAACCAGTATCAGCAAGGTGACCAGAAAGGCATACGGCAGGGTGCGGCGCTGGTGGTCTCCCAGTTCCACGCCGGTTAGGCCGATCAGCAGGTAGGTAGAGCCGGTAAGCGGGCTCACCGGGAAACCGGTGGTCATCTGGCCCATTATAGCCGCCTGGCCCACCTCGATCCCGTGCCCCCCGAAATGCTCGAAGGTGGAAGCCAAAAGGGGCAATACCCCGAAATAAAATGAATCCGGATCGAAGAGCAGGCTGGCGGGCACCGAAGCCACCCCCGTAATTACGGGCAGGTGTTGGCCCACCCAGGGGGGGATTACGTGCACGGCTGCCTG
>DATIPV010000064.1:0-11290 GCA_035471525.1 Robiginitalea sp. | reverse complement strand
AGGTTCCCTCCTGTTCCACCGGGTTTTGGGTGGCCATGACCAGGAAGGGTTCATCGAGCGGAAAGGTTTCGTCCCCGATGGTTACCTGGTGCTCCTGCATGGCCTCCAGCAAGGCCGACTGTACCTTGGCCGGGGCCCGGTTGATTTCGTCGGCCAGGATGAAATTGGCGAAAACAGGCCCCCTTTTGATCGAGAAGTCGTTTTCCTTGATGTTATAGATCATTGTGCCAATAACATCGGCCGGCAGGAGATCGGGGGTAAATTGTATCCGGGAGAAACTTCCCTTTACGGCCATCGCGAGGGTCTTGATAGCCAGGGTTTTGGCCAGGCCAGGCACCCCTTCCAGCAGAATATGTCCCTGCCCCAGCAGCCCTATAAGCAAGCGATCGACCATGGCGCGCTGGCCGACGATCGCTTTGTCCATTTCGTGAATCAGCAGATCAATGAAAGCGCTTTCCTGGGCAATTTTCTCATTCACAGCGCTAATGTCTACCGCCTTGGTTTCTTCCATAAAAAATGTTTAGTGAATGTATGGCAATAGGCCGGTTTGGTTGCACCTCGCAAATTGAAAATTAATTCAGTGGAAGCCTGTTAACGATTGGTTAAAAAAATTCCTAAACCCCAAGTTTTATGATGCTTTTAAGGGATTTTCTCACTACTTTCACAAGCCTATGACACAGGCTTCAAACTACACGCCGGTCATTGCCGGAACCATGACCTGGGGTCGTTGGGGAAAGGGTTTTTCCACAGCCGAAATGGCTGGCCTGATCAGGCAATGCCTGGAGCTGGGAATTACCACCTTCGACCACGCCGACATCTACGGCGGATATACGAACGAAGCCGATTTCGGCGCCGCCTTTTCTCAGAGCGGCCTTTCGCGCGAAACGATACAGCTGATCAGCAAATGCGGGATACAGTACCCCTGCGAGGCCCGCCCGTTAGCCGTAAAGCACTACCAGTACGACGCTGCGTACATTATCCGCTCTGCCGAGCAGTCCCTGCAAAACCTCCGCACCGATTACCTGGACCTGCTGTTGCTGCACCGCCCCAGCCCCCTGATGGACCCTTCGCAGGTGGCAGAGGCTTTCAGCCGGCTGCGGGCGTCGGGCAAGGTCCGTTCTTTCGGGGTGTCGAATTTCACGCCCTCCCAGATCGCCCTTATCGAGACAGCTGTTTCCGTGGAGGCCCATCAGTTCGAATGTTCCCTGACGGCCCGGCAGGCCCTGTACGACGGAGTAGCGGACGATTGCACGGTGCACGGGCGAACAGCCATGGCCTGGAGCCCGCTGGGCAGCTATTTCCGGGAAAGCGATGCAGTGAAGGCCCGGATCTCGGAAGTCATGGGCGGGTTGTGCGAAAAATACGGGGCCTCTGAGAGCCAGCTGCTGCTGGCCTGGCTGCTGCGCCATCCGGCAGGCATTCTTCCCGTGGTGGGCACCACCGACCCGGGCAGGTTGGCCGAGTCGCTTGCGGCAACCCGGCTCGAGATGGAATTGGAAGATTGGTTTGTGCTGCTTGTGGCAGCACAGGGGCATAAGGTGCCCTGAAATAGCATCACTATGAATAAGACGGTATTTATCACTGGGGCCACCAGCGGAATCGGCCGGGCGACGGCCTTGCTCCTGGCGGGCAAAGGATGCAGGATCGTGGCCTGCGGGCGCCGTGCAGAGCGGCTGAAGGAATTGCAGCAGGAGTTGGGCGGGCAGGTTCATACCCTGGTGTTCGACGTGCGCGACCGGAAGGCTGTCGGGGCTGCGGTGGCCTCCCTGCCCGGGCCCTTCAGCCGGGTAGACGTGCTGGTCAACAACGCCGGGAATGCCCACGGCCTCGATCCGGTTCAGGAAGGGAACCCCGACGACTGGGACGCCATGATCGACATCAACGTAAAGGGACTGCTCTACGTCACCAAAGCCCTGCTTCCCTCGCTTATGAAAAGCGAACAGGGCCATATTGTCAATATCGGCTCCACGGCTGCCAAGGAGGTTTATCCGGCCGGCAATGTGTACTGCGCCAGCAAGCACGCCGTAGATGCCCTGACCGCCGGCCTGCGCATCGACCTGAATGGCACCGGCATCCGGGTGGGAGCCATCCATCCGGGCCTGGTAGAGACCGAGTTCAGCCTGGTGCGCTTCAAGGGAGACGCACCCAGGGCTTCGCGGGTCTACCAGGGATTCCAGCCGCTGAAACCGGAAGATATCGCCGAGCTGGTCTGGTTTGCGCTGAGCCAGCCGCCCCATGTGAACATAGCCGACCTGGTGGTAATGCCGACCGCCCAGGCCAGCAGCACCATCGTCCATAAAAAATGATCAATAAGCGCTTGCTGATCAAGAACCTGCTGGCTCACAGCGATGAGAACAGCTTCTACGACAAAAAGCGCTTTATCGATATCGGGCAGAAAGAAGGGAAGGCCAAATTCCTGAAGCACGTATGTGCCCTGGCCAACAGCAACCCGGAAAACCGATCGTACATCGTGGTGGGGGTCGAAGACGCCGACAACGCCATCCAGGGGGTCGATTTTTTTGACGACAGCAAGATCCAGAACCTGGTGAATGCCTACCTGGATAACCCGCCCGGCATTACGTATGAAAACGTGCACTTCCCGCACCTTCCCGAGGGGAAAGTGGTTGGCCTGGTAACCATCACTTCCTCAGGCAGCCCCTGTTCCCTAAAGAAAAATATCTGGAAATATTTGGGGGGCACTGTTTTTATCCGCGAGGGAAGCGTGAGCAAACCCCGGAAAGCCCCCCCCGAACTGCGCGATGTGAACTCACCGAGGGTAGCGGAGGTCGAGCGGCATGCGCAGAACAACATAGAACTGACCCTCGACGGGGTAATCGATTTTGTCCACCTGCGCCACAAAGACCTCTCCAGCCACTACAAGGTGTTCAAAGAGCAGTTTGTGGTGTGTTGGGCGGGGAACCGGAAAGTGGTAAAGGAGCAGGAATATTTTTCGCGGGTCGACATCGAACTCATCAACGAGCAGGTAAAGCTGTTCTTTTCGGCCCTCGACGAGGTGGCCATCCGCCTCAACCCGGATTCCTTTGTGATCGAGGAGTACGTGTACCTGGGGCTGGGAGACCAGAAACGCTATTACCCGCTGGAACAGGTTTCCATAGTTTTTGCCGACAACGGCACCTACCAGATTCAGAGTGAACTCATCTTTACGCCGCCCGAGTACGACCGGAAGACGCTTCACCATGTCTTTAATGCCAACCGGGCCCTTTTACGGAAACTGGAGCAGAATATCCCGCTGAGGGCGGCCGAGGAGGAAGACCTGCAGCGCATGCCGGCCTCCCTGCTCATCTGCTATCTGAACGGCTTCGAGCGGGCAGGCGAGCTGCTGCAGGATGCCCGGCAATGGCTCCGGCAAAAAGACGAAAGGGCCTACCTGGCCCTGAAAGAAGCCCTGCGCATCTTGCGCAAGGTGCGTTACAGCTAATTCCGATAGAGCCAGAGCAGGGCATAGGCCCCCACTTCGAGCAGCCCGCTTTGAACCGTGTCCCTGGAAGCGTCTGCCAAATTGTGATACGATCCTTCGTGCAGGTAGCCCAGGCGTTCCAGCCAGGAAGCGTTCACCACCTGGGGGATGGCGTCGAAGTTCGCGATAACCAGCAGGCCCTCTGCATCCGACCGCCTTTCGAATACCAGCAGATGATCGTTTCCGGCATCGTGGAGGTGCATTTTCCCGTCTGCTCCCAAAACGCGCAGCTGTTGCCGCAGCCCGATCAATCTGCGGATGCGCCGAAACACCTGCGCCCCGGCGCCCGGGTCCTGCCCGAGCAAAGCCACTGCCTCCCAGTTCTGGCGGGGCCGGTTTATCCAGCGGCTGTCGTCTGCCTTGTCGGCTTCCTTCAGATAGGAATAGTCATTGAGGGCGGCAATCTCGTCGCCTGCATAAATCAGCGGGATGCCTTCTGAAGCCAGAATGATCCCGTGCAGGAGCACGATCTTGCTTACCGCCGCCGCCAGGGCATCCGCGTTGCCGGTCTCCAGGGCTTTTTCGAGCCCGAGCAGGGAAGCGGCGCTGCCCGTTATACGCCCGTCTCCGGAAAGGGGGTTGAACATGAAGGTGGCTCCTTTGGCCGGGGACCAGTCGAGCCGCTGGCAGAAGTAATCGAGGAGGAATTTCCGGTGCGCCCCGGGGTCCCACCCCAGTTCGCGAATGAGGTTATCGTCGAATCCCAGGCCAATGTCGTCGTGGCAGCGGATGTAATTGATCCAGCTGCCTTCCGGCGGTTTGGCGGGTATGCTGAGCAGGCTTCTGTAGAGCAGTCGCGTTTTCGTGGTGGCGATGGCATCCCACAGGCAGGCCATGAAGGTGGCATTGTAGGCGATCTCGCACTCGTTGCCCTCCAGGGCCCCTTCCCCGAAGTATTTGACGATTTCCTTCGGAGCCACGATGGCTTCCGCCAGGATAATGACGCCGGGAGCCACCACCTGCAGGCAGAGCCGGAACAGGGCAATGAGTTGGTGTGCTTCGGGCAGGTTCTGGGAAGAGGTCCCGATCTTCTTCCACAGGAAAGCCAGAGCGTCGAACCGCACCACGTCGACTCCCTGGTTGGCCAGGGCCACCAGGTTGCCGAGCATCTCCAGGAAAACCTCGGGGTTGCCGTAGTTGAGGTCCCACTGGTACGTATTGAAAACCGTCATCACCCAGCGTTCCATCTGCGGGATGTACGTAAAATTTCCGGGCGCCGTCTCCGGGAAGATTTCGGGGAGGTGCTGTTCAAAAAGGTCCGGGATGGTCCGGTCGGGATACGTGTAATAGAATGCCTGGTATTTCGGATCGCCCTGCCGGGCGCGCTTGGCCCAGGAGAATTCGTCCGAAGTGTGGTTCACCACGAAATCGAGCATCAGGCAGATGCCCTTTTCCCTGAGGCGGGAGGTGAGCTGCAGCAGGTCTTCGGTGCTGCCGTAGCGCGGGTCGATCTCGGTATAGCTGTTAACCGCGTAGCCCCCGTCATTCGGGCCCGCAGGCCGTTTGGTCAGCGGCATCAGGTGCAGGAAGTTGATCCCCAGGTCTTCCAGGTAGGGCAAACGGGCCTCCAGGCCGCGGAGGTTTTCGCTGAACCGGTCTACATACAATTGCATGCCCACCCATTTGCCGTCCTGGTACCAGTTGCCGCGCCCCAGCCGCTTCAGGTCCTGCAGCTGCAGGTCGCGGGGACGGGTTTCGTACAGGGCGGAAAGCCTTTCCAGAAGGGCGGTGAAATCGTTTTCCCGGTTGGGGTAAAGCGCATGGAATAGCTGATCGAGCAGCGTGAAGTTGGCCGCCAGCCTCTTTTCAAAAAGGGGTTTCAGGTCTGACGGACGCGGATTTTTGAGCCGATTCCCGGCAAGCCGTCTATGTGCTGCGCTTTGGTTCATGAAAGGGCCCGCCTGAGTTGTTCCGGGTCGGGGAGGGATTCAATGGCGCCGAACCGGGTCGTGGTAAGGGCGCCGGCAGCGTTTGCCACGCGCACCATCCCGGCCAGTTTTTCGAAATCTTCCCGCAGGGAGGCGGGATCGGGTTCCCGGGCAAACTGTTGCAGCAGGCAGCCAATAAAGGCATCGCCGGCCCCGGTAGTATCTACAGGGGCCACCGGAATGCTGGGGATGGTCTGCGACCGGGTCCCGGTACTGAGGAGGGTGCCCTCGCTGCCCAGAGTAATTACGATAACTTCCGCCCCGATTTCGTGCAGCATGCGGCAGGCGCCGGACAGGTCGCTGCAACCGCTGAGCAGCTGCGCTTCCTCCAGGCTGAATTTGCAGAGGTTTGCCTTTTCGATGAAAGGCATGCATTTTTTTGCGAAGACTTCTTCTTTCCGCTTCCAGAGATCGTGCCGGTAATTGGGATCAAAGCTGATAAAGGCCCGCTGGGTTAACGCGTCGAAAAAGTAGTGCCCGTAAGCCGCTTCAAGTGGCCCGCCCAACAGGGCAGTAGCCGCGCCCAGATGGATCATGTTTCCCTTGAAGTCTTCCTTTACGGCTGGCAGGTATTTCAATTCCCGGTCGGCGCCCCGGCTGAACACGAAATCGCGCTCCCCGTCTTCTGCAATCGAGACAAAGGCCAGGGTTGTGAAAACCTCCGAGCGCTGCAGGTGGCGGGTATCTACCTGGTTTGCCTTTAAAACCTCGGCCAGGAAGGTTCCGAACGGGTCGTCTCCGACGCAGCCGATAAAGGAACTTTTGCCGCCCAGTCTGGCGATCGCACAGGCCACATTGGCGGGGGCTCCCCCTGCCTTCTTAGTGAATTCCAGGGCCTGAACCAGGTCGCGGCCCTGGTTCTCGGCCACAAAATCTATGAGCAGCTCCCCGATGCAGAAGACGTGTTTCATGGTGTTTGCCGGCGCCCGTTCAGGAGTCGGGAATGGTTTTGTAAACGGAAATGTAATCAGTTTTCCGGGTATCTGCCAATAATACACAGATTAATCCGCTCACGGTCTTTTCAGAACGGCGCATTGGTAGTAACTTCGACCCGCAGAAGCCTGAACGAGTCCCTTGTCTATGAGAAAACTGGTAGTTGGCGATATTCATGCGGGCCTCCGGGCCCTGGAAGATTTGGTAGCCCAGCTCGAACCCCGGTCAGACGATTTTTTCGTCTTTCTGGGCGATTACGTAGATGGCTGGAGCCAGGCGGCGGAAACGGTGGAGTACCTGATCGGGTTCGGCAAGCGCCATAAAAGCCTTTTCCTGAGGGGCAACCACGACGACCTCTGCCTGGACTGGCTTCGGGACGGGGTAGAAAATCCGGTTTGGCTCCATTCGGGAGGGGAGGCAACCCAGCATTCGTACCGGGGGATGGGCGAAGATACCCGCAGGAAGCACATACGGTTTCTGGAAGGGCTGCAGGATTATCACCTCGACGCGGAAAAGCGGTTGTTCCTGCATGCGGGCTTCACCAACCTGAGAGGGGTGGAATACGAGTACTTCTCAAAGAATTACTACTGGGACCGCACGCTCTGGGAAACCGCGCTTTCGCTGGACCCGCGGCTGGACCCTTCCGATACGGCCTACCCGTCGCGCCTGAAGCATTACCGGGAAATCTACATAGGGCATACCCCGGTTACCCGTATCGGCAAAGAGCGCCCCCATCTGGCGGCCAACGTCTGGAATATAGATACAGGGGCCGCTTTCAAAGGCCCGCTCTCGGTTATGGAGGCCGGGAGCAAGCAGGTATGGCAGAGCAGGCCGGTACACCTGTATTACCCCGCCGAATCGGGTCGCAATGGCGGCTGATAGCGGCGGTTCCTGGCTTCACGCGCCGCGTACGGGCGCTTCAGAGCTTTCCGTGACTGTGTTTTTTCTGCCAGAGCACCAGCTCTTTCCACTTGCCTTCGTAAGCCATGCGGGCCTGCATGGGCCAGGACGCGGGGTCGTGCACCTTGTAGCGATCCCCGCCGGAATCCAACACTTGCTGGCAGCGGGCCACTGAAACCTCCGAAAGGGCCTTCCAGGTCTTGATGTCGAAGTTGTGGAACAGCCCCTGAATCTTCGGGCCAATCCCGTCCACGACCCTAAGGTCGTCTTGCTTGATGGTTTTGCCAAAAGCCGCCCTGGCGGCGGAGGGGTTGAAATGATGCTCTTCGGGGATAGCTGCTTTGACGGCCTCAACCCTGCCCCGGCAGGCTTCCAGGTCTACCGAAAGCCGGGCATTGGCGTCGATCAGCGCCTGCATTTCGCCGGGATCGGCTCCAGCCCCGCTGCTCCCTTTACCCCAGAGATAACCAACTATTCCGCAGATTAGCCCGACCAGCAGGGGAATGATCCAAGACCATATACTCACGTTTGAGAATTCCATAGGATACTATTTAGGTTCGACACAGATCTCGGGAAGACAGGGTTGCCCGGCAAAGACCCGGGGAGGGGTGCGGGCATCCGCATTATGGTTTCCCAGCTCCCCGGTAAAAGAGGCACAGCCGTCAAAAAAAAGAGCGAAGTCTGCTTCTGCTTCGCACAGAAGCAAGGCGCGTAACAAGAATGTAATTCGCCCCTTTAGGCAACGCTTCCCATATTATGGTTCGAGTGTTAAAAGGTATTAAAAATACTTAAGAAATGGTAAGCCATTCCCGTGGAAAAAGCAGGTTCAGGCAGGTTTGTTCAGCTTATCTGGCGATACGCGCCGGTTATCAGTTGCCAGATATACAAAATTCGCGACCAGTTGTACAAATATGGCAGCACTCCCGGGTCTGCTGGCATATATTCGGTGGCATCCGCGAAAAAGCGCCGGACCACTCAACCCTGATCCGAAATGGGTGCGGCGTGGGTTATTCCGGCAATAATTTTTTGGATTAGTTTGGTTAGTTTGGATATCCGCCCCGGGTGCGCACACCTTACAGGGGCGGATTCTTTTTGTGCCTGCGGCAGCGAGTCACCCCGCTGCCGGATTCCCGCAGCAAACCTGTGAAATTGGAAGATCGCCAGGGTATCTGGCCAGCCCCTGAGCCGGGTTACAGGTCGAATTTAATGCCCTGCGCCAGCGGCAGCCCGCTGGAATAGTTCACGGTATTGGTCTGCCGTCTCATGTACACCTTCCAGGCATCCGAGCCGGATTCACGGCCCCCTCCGGTTTCCTTTTCCCCGCCGAAGGCGCCGCCGATCTCAGCTCCCGAAGTACCTATATTCACATTGGCGATGCCGCAATCGCTTCCAGCCGCAGACAGGAAAGCCTCCGCTTCGCGGAGGTTGTTGGTCATAATGGCAGATGAAAGCCCCTGACGCACCCCGTTCTGAATGGCGATGGCTTCTTCGACCCCTCCTGAATACTTAAGAAGGTACAAGATGGGCGCAAAGGTTTCTTCCTGGACGATCTCGAAGGAATTTTGAGCCTCCGCAATGGCCGGCTTCACGTAACACCCGCTTTCGAAGCCCTCTCCTTGCAGCAAGCCTCCGGGCACGATCAGGGAACCTCCTTGCTGAACCACCTGTTCGAGGGCATGCTGATAGTTGGTCACGGCATCCCGGTCGATAAGGGGCCCCACGTGGTTGCCCTCATCCAGCGGATTGCCAATGCGCAATTGTCCGTAAGCCCGGGTTAGTGCTTCCTTCACGGAGTCGTAGACCGATTCGTGCACAATGAGCCGGCGGGTAGAGGTGCAACGCTGCCCGCAGGTACCCACGGCTCCGAATACGGCTCCGATCACGGTCATTTTGATGTCGGCCTCCGGCGTAACTATAATGGCATTGTTGCCACCCAGTTCCAGGAGGGAGCGACCGAGCCGGGCGGCTACGGCCTGGGCCACAATCTTACCCATCCGGATCGATCCCGTGGCAGAAATAAGCGGAACACGCGAGTCGTGCGTAAGGAGTTCACCTACCTTGTAGTCTCCATTGATGAGGCAGGAAATGCCTTCGGGCAGTCCATTCTGGTGAAATACTTCGGCGGCTATTTTCTGGCAGGCAATTCCGCAGAGGGGGGCCTTTTCTGAGGGCTTCCAGATGCAGACATCGCCACAAACCCATGCCAGGGCCGTATTCCAGGCCCAGACTGCTACCGGGAAGTTGAAGGCGGAGATGATGCCGACCACACCCAGCGGGTGGTATTGTTCGAACATGCGGTGCCCGGGCCGTTCGGAATGCATGGACAGGCCGTACAGCTGCCGCGACAAGCCGACCGCGAAGTCGCAGATATCGATCATTTCCTGGACTTCTCCCAGGCCCTCCTGATACGACTTGCCCATCTCATAGGAAACCAGCTTGCCGAGCGGTTCTTTCAGAGCCCGCAGCCGATCGCCGAATTGCCGTACGATTTCGCCCCGTTTCGGGGCGGGCATTTCACGCCAGATTTTAAAGGCCTCAGTGGCCTTTTGTACTGTTTTTTCGTACTCCCCGGGAGTGGTAGACCTGACCTTCGCGATCAGGGCCCCGTCTACAGGGGAGTAGGAGGCGATCTCCGGACCCGTGCCGAAATGTTCCATCCCAGTTGAAGTACCGGGGTTTACTGCTTTTACGCCTAATTGTTCCAGGGCCTTCTCAATACCGAAATCCAGGGCAACCTCTGTCATTTTTGTAACTTTTTTAAATAGGGGAGTTATAATCCTGACAAAATTACGAATTCTTCAGGCTTGTGACTCACTATTAGGCGGAAACTTCTTGTCCGACCGCAGGAATCGTTCCCTGTAAAAGGGGCGGGAGCCCGTGCCGAGGTCATTCTTTATCGGGCCTGCTCACAAAACGGGCATCGGCCTCCATAACGGTTCCGCAGCGTTCGCAGGTGCGGAGTTTTTCCGACCCGTAGAATCGATCATAATGGGCCAGGAAGTCTTTCTCGATATCGCGAAGCGTAAAATAGGCCTCGTAGAGTTTGTGGTTGCAGCTTTCACAAAACCAGAGCAGACCGTCCCTCACGGGGAGCTTGTCGCGCTTGCGCTCCACTACCAGACCGACTGAACCCGCACTGCGTTCAGGGGAGTGAGGCACCTTGGCAGGATGCAGGTACATGTCTCCGGGCCCCAGGGTGAATGTCTTTTTCTGCCCATCTTCCTGTATATGCACCTGTATGGTGCCCTCCAGCTGGTAAAAGAGTTCCTCCGTCTCGTTGTAGTGGTAATCCTTCCTTGCATTGGGGCCTGCCACAATCATCACGATGTAATCTCCGGAGTCCCTGTACAGATTCTTGTTCCCCACAGGGGGTTTCAGGAGTTCCCGGTTGGCTTCGATCCACTGAATCAGGTTAAAAGGGGGGGCAATACTCATAGGGCCTGGCATTTGAGGGTCCCTAGGCGGGACGCCTGCCCGAAGGTACAAAAAAGACGGGTGCCGAGGCGGCAGGACAACCCACCCCCTCAGGGAATTCTCACTGCAGGTAAAATAATTGGGTGAAATAGAGTTTGCCGCCGGGAGACTTCTTAACGCTTACGGCTGTATGGGTAAACTCCCCGACCATGGTTTTGCGGTGGGCTTCGCTGGCTACCCAGCCTTCGAAGGCCTCCTCGGCCGAAGCGTAATCCTTGGCGACATTTTCGGCTACCGATTTGGCATCTGCCTGGGCCGTAATCTCAGATGCACGGGCACTGAAGCCGTCGTGGTTGATCGCTCCCGTGGCTATCATGTAATCGGTGTGCTGGTTGGCAAAATCGTAGGCGACCTGGCTGAAGTTCAATGCGGAATGTCCCTGAGAAACGCGGTAGGCATTCACGGTCTGCATCAATTCATCCTCAACGGCCCTGACATTTTCGGCCACCGGAATATCGGATAGCCCAGCAGTTTCTTTGGAGCACGAAGCCACCAGTGCCAGCATTAGCAACAAGGCCCAGAAGGACCCGAGCATGCGCATTTTCATATAGTGTTCACTTTGCAAGCAGGCAAAGCA
>DATIPV010000063.1:0-1779 GCA_035471525.1 Robiginitalea sp. | reverse complement strand
CCCGGAGATCATGACGGCAGCCCTCGACGAGAACAAAAAACTCGGCTTGCGTTCGGCCTGTCACCACGCCCAACTGGCAGTGGCCCGCTGGAACGTGCTGCAGTCGGCGCGGGCCGGGCTCACCAGCATGGAACACTGGTACGGCCTGCCGGAAGCCCTGTTCGACGACCGAACCGTGCAGGATTATCCGACCGGGTACAACTACCAGAACGAGCAGCACCGCTTTGAGGAAGCCGGCCGACTCTGGAAACAGGCAGCTGCCCCCTACTCCGACCACTGGAACGCGGTAATGCAGGAATTGCTCGACCTCGACTTTACCCTCGACCCCACCTTCAACATCTACGAGGCCAACCGCGATCTCCATCGGGCACGCCGGGCCGAATGGCACGAAGAATACACCCTGCCCTCCCTCTGGCGCTTTTACGCCCCCAGCAAGGTTTCGCACGGTTCCTACTGGCATTTCTGGGGAACCGAGCAGGAAGTGGCCTGGAAGGAGAACTACCGCCTCTGGATGACCTTTATTAACGAATACAAGAACCGGGGGGGGCGGGTTACGACCGGGTCCGATTCCGGTTTCATCTACCAGCTCTACGGCTTTGCCTACATCCGGGAACTCGAACTGCTAAGGGAAGCCGGCTTCCACCCGCTCGAAGTAATCCGGGCTGCCACGCTGAACGGGGCCGAGGCCCTGGGCGCGGCCGACCAGATCGGGACCGTGGAACCCGGCAAGCTGGCCGATCTGGTGATCGTAGGGGAAAATCCGTTGGCCAACCTGAAGGTGCTCTACGGAACAGGGGCCATAAAGCTAACGGACAACAACGAGGTAGTGCGCGTGGGCGGGGTGAAATACACCGTTAAGGACGGCATTGTGTACGACGCCAAAAAGTTGCTGGAAGATGTGAAGCGGCAGGTGCGCGAAGCCAAGCAAAAAGAGGGGTGGGAACTCAGTCAACCAGGGGTTGATTAAATGCCTAGTGCCTCATGCCAAATTCCCGGGCCTTCCTTCCCCGGCAATTGGCCATTCGGAATTGTTATTTCCGGACCCGGATAAGTTTCAGTTTCTTGCGGCAGAGGACGATCAAAGCGGCGATTCCGGTAAGGGCTGTGATGAGTAGGGTCATGGTCTGAGGTATATTTGAGGAGATGCGCATCGCGGGCACCGCACATGTCTGGCGGCTGTCTCGAAATACGTGTGGTGAAGATAGGATTTTTCATACGAAATGGCCGCAGGCTACCGACCAAGGGGGGATTAATCGGGTATATGAACCGTTTCGCGTACCAAAAGGGCCTCGCCGCTTTCCCGAAAACCCAAAATACACAGCGCCAACATGCTGGTTTATCTGACCCGCCGGGCTTTATGCCCCGTGCATTCCCGGAAAATCCGTACCTTGAATACTCCCAAACCACCCTGCCTATGGCCCGAATCGTACGCTTCCTCACCCGCCGGGGTGCCAGACTCCCGGTATTGGCATGCCTGATGGTGTTCCCGCTAAGCCTGGCCGGGCAGGATACCGGCAGGGAAGCTGCATTCATGACCTGCCTGAAACAGACCTATCAGGATTCGGGGGAAGCCCTCGATATCCTGATGAATGGCTTCGAAGCCGAACTGATCGCCCAGGGCCTCCTGGAAAGCCGCAATTCTGAAGACTACCGGGGGTTGTTGCAGCGCCTGGCCTCGGGGCAGCGTATCGAGCGGGCCGGCTACCGCCGCTTTTCGGACCGTTACCAGAATATTACTCCCGATTCGGACGCCCTGCAGGATTGCAGGGCCGGGCTGGA
>DATIPV010000062.1:0-4796 GCA_035471525.1 Robiginitalea sp. | reverse complement strand
ACCTTCGACCGGTTTTTTACGGCCGTCAACAAGGTGGTGGAAAAACTGGGGCACGGCCGCAACCAGGCCCCTGAAGACCCGTTTGTACTGATCAAGGCCGATAAAACCCTGCACAAAATCGCCTGCAGCTCCATCCTCTTTATCGAGGCCTTCGGCGATTATGTGAAAATTCACCTTGACGATTCCGCCATCCTCACCAACAGCACCTTTACCGCCCTGCTGGAAGAACTCCCCGCCGACAAATTCGTGCGCACCCACAAGTCTTTCGCCGTTAATATCGACAAGCTCAAGAGCATCAGTGGCAACCAGATCGCCATCGGAAAACATAAGGTACCGGTCGGATATAAGTTCAAACCCGCGTTTATGGAGTTTCTCAATAACTCCCGGTAATCTCGGGGAAAATTAGTCCCGCCCTGCGCCCGGTTTCCGAAAGTGGGCAGAAGTAAAGCAATATCATCAGGAAAGGCAGGTGACAGACTATTTCCCGGTGGAATTCGCGGCGAGGAAACCATTTACATCCAACCAATGGATGAAAGCGTCGAACCAGCGGTTGCTGGTGCGATTCGGATTGCCGAGGCCAAAGCCATGCCCCCCGTTCTGGTACAGGTGGAACTCCACCGGGCGGCCGGCCTTGTACCAGGAATCAATAAGGCCGAACTGCCCGCCAAACAAGAAATCGTCGGTGGCAATCACATTGAACATGGGCGGTGCGTCTTGCGGGACCTCAACCGGCCCCATTCCTCCGTAAATCGGGCCGATAAAGGCCAGGTCCATGGTCTCGGAGTTCAGAACCGCATGCATGGTGAGCCCGGCCCCGGCCGAGAAGCCGATCATCCCGATCCGCCCCGTATCCACGCCCCATTCGCGGGCCCTTTTCACAATCAGTGCATAGGCTGCTTCCGCGTCCTGGAGCTGGTTGCTCAGATCGAGCTGCATCCTGCGGGGAGGGGGTGCACTTTCAGCGCTGTCGGTTGGGGCGGGTGGCGCCGGGCGCGGACGATTCATCCAATCACTGAAATCCTCCAGTTTTTCCGCCGTCGGGAAAAGGCGGTATTTTAGCACAAAGGCTGCTATTCCCTGCTTTGCCAGGGCTTCTGCCACTTCCCATCCCTCATTGCCCATGGAAAGCCACCGAAACCCGCCTCCGGGCGCCACAATCACGGCTGTACCGTTGGCTGTGCCCGGCCTGGGCAGGAACGGGGTGAGGGTTGCCTGGGAAATGTTCCGAGCCATAGGGTCGCCCCATTGCCGGAACCAGGATTCCGGAGCCGGCTGATCGTCCACCCCGCCCGTTCCCAGCGGAATGGCCGCGGGTTCCGCAGGCGCCCCGAGCGGGTAGATGGTGCCATCCTGGGCCGAGGCTGCAACGGTCAGGAGAACCAAACAAACAAAAATCGAACTTCTTATCAGGAAATGACTGGCTGCTTTCATGGATTGGCTGATTATCAGGTTATAAGTAAATATAGTGTTTGTTTTACACATAATATATTTTGCGTGGAATTTCCTGGAATTGTTGGAATTTGGAATTTCCCCCGTTGGGCTACCTCGCCTGCGCTCGGTTTCCTATAGTGGGCAGCTTCTCAATTTGAAAATGTGCCGACTTGAAAATTTGAAAATGGGAGTTCTGTCGCGCCCTATGGGCAGAGCTTGAGCCCCGGCATACGTTCTGACCCGTAGCAAATCAAGGAAGGGTGTGCGGCAAACGCAGTTTAGCCGGTTCGGAGCAACCGAAGGTTGGGCAGGTTAAGCGGCGGCCGAACCCCTGACGTAGATTTCAAGGGGCAGAAGGTAGCCGAAAGGTCGTTTTCTTTGCTACCTTTTTTTAGACCAGTAAAAGAAAGTAGAAAAAAAGCGAGGCACGCGCAGCGTGACGAGCTCCCTGCCCCGGGCATACCGAGAAAGGCCCCGTTGGGCTACCTCGCCTGCGCTCGGTTTCCCAAAGTGGGCAGCCGCGGCTGCAAATAGGGGCCGAGCGCCCGCAAAAGGTCCGGTGGACCTTTTTGCAGCGAGGAGCCAGCCGGTGCGCGGGCTTATAACGGAAGATACTATTTGCCTGCTTGGTTTTTTTCATTCCGCCCAGCATGCGCAATCGAGCCTGACCAAAGTTGGATTACGGCAGAGCCGTGATTCAAACCGGGAGACCGCTTCTGCAAATAGAAAACCCGCAGGCCTTTGCAGGCCCGTTGTTCCTTTTTTGTCCCCGACTTAAAAAAGCAAGCCTGGCTTTCTCCCAGGAATCGGAGCGAGCCTGACCAAAGTTGGATTACGGCAGAGCCGTGATCCAAACCGGGAGACCGCTTCTGCAAATAGAAAACCCGCAGGCCTTTGCAGGCCCGTTGTTCCTTTTTTGTCCCCGACTTAAAAAAGCAAGCTTTTTACGCCGGCTTCAAAAAAAAACCCGCAACTTTCGTTGCGGGGTTTTCTGCTTGATGTGGGCCCTGTTGGATTCGAACCAACGACCCCCTGCTTGTAAGGCAGGTGCTCTGAACCAGCTGAGCTAAGAGCCCGTATAGGGTGTGCAAATATAGGACAGATTTTAAGTTCCCAAAAGAATTTTTGGAAAAAAGAGGGAGGGCTTAGTCGGGATAAATCACGTCCTCAAAGGCGGCGATCAGTTCCTGCAGCCGGGCGGGTTCTTCCCCGGCAAGGTTCCGGGTCTCCCCTGCATCATCGGAGAGATGATATAGCTGGTATCCGGGGCTGTTCCCCAGCTCGATGTTCACGTTGGCCGCCACGGCCGGGCCCTCGTGGGGCGGGATTAGTACCCACCCGCCCTGCCTGAAAGCCGTGCGGCCGGTGGCCTCCAGTACCAGATTCTCACGGCCCTGTTCCGTACGGCCCAGGAAGGCATCGAGCAGGTCCTGGCTGTCGGTTCCCGAGACTTCGGCGCCGGCCAGGCGACCCAGGGAAGCCAGGAGATCTACCTGGCTCACCAGGGCGTTACTGACGCCCGGGGCCACGGTTCCCGGCCAGGAAACGATGAATGGCACGCGGGTGCCCGCCTGGAACAGGCTGTATTTCCCTCCCCGCAAGGGGCCCCAGGGGGTATGGCTGCCGTTGAGCTCCACCGCCTGGTCTGCATAGCCGTCGTTCAGCACCGGGCCGTTATCGCTGGAGAGGATTACCAGGGTATTTCCCAGCAGGCCTTCTTCCTTCAACGTCTTCATCAGCTCCCCGATACACCAGTCGGCCTCCGCGATGGCGTCGCCCCGGGGGCCCAGGCCGGTGGTGCCTGCAAAGCGGGCATGGGGCGTACGGGGCACATGGGGTTGTTGCAGGGCGTAGTACAGGAAGAACGGCCCGCCTTTGTGATCCGTCACGAATTCCCGGGCCTCGGCCAAAAAGGTGTCGGCCATGTCTTCATCGACCCAGCGGGCCGCCTGCCCGCCCTTCATAAAGCCGATGCGGGGAATGCCGTTCACGATGCTGTTGTTGTGGCCGTGGTCCCAGTTTAGTTTGAGCTGTTCGGGGTGGTCGAGGGCGGTGGGTTCCCCGGGGAAGTTTTCTTTGTAATCTACCGAGATGGGATCGTTTGGGTCGAAGCCCACCACGGCCCCGTTCTGGATGTAAACCGTGGGCACCCGGTCCTGGGTGGCCGCCAGAATATAGCTGTGGTCGAAGCCGAGCTCGTTGGGGCCGGGGCCTATGCGGCCGTTCCAGTCCATTTGCCCGTCGCCCAGGCCCAGGTGCCACTTGCCCACGATCCCGGTCTGGTACCCCTGTTTTTTCAAAAGGGCCGGCAGGGTGAGTTGGGCGGTGTCGATCAGCAGGGGCGCGTTCCCGGGCAAAATGCGGGCCTCTTTTTCCCGCCACGGGTACATGCCCGTAAGCAGGGCAAAGCGGCTGGGGGTACAGGTGGCAGAGGCGGCATACCCGTCGGTAAACCGCAGGCCGCCAGCCGCAAGGGAGTCGATGTTAGGGGTTGCCAGGGCCGTGGCCCCGTAGGCCCCGGTGTCGCCGTACCCCAGATCATCCAGATAAATCAGCACTATATTCGGCAACGGCCGGGCCGGTTCGTTTTCGGGTGATTTGGCCGATGGCTGGCAGGCCGAAAGGCTCACTGCCGAAGCGGCGAACAGGGCGCGTAGAGAATTGCGTTTCATACGAGTGGGTTGCGGCAGGCCTGAATGCTGCCTGCCACTCAAGATAGGAAAAGAAAGTCATAATGAAACGGCACCCCTACAAGACCTCTGCCACCGTAAAGTTGCTCCCCCCCACAAAGATGACGTCGTCGGGGCCGGCGGCCTTGAGGGACGCCGCGTAGGCGTCGGCAATGCGGTCGAAACGGCGATAAGACAGCCCCCGCTCGCGGAAGGCGTGTTCGAGCCGGTCCAGGTCCATCCCGCGCGGGATACTGGGGCGCGAGAGGTAGTAGCTGGCATCCGCCGGAAAGAGGGGCATGATGGCATTCAGGTCCTTCTCCTTCACAAACCCCAGCACCAGGTGGAGCTTTTGATAAGGCTGACGAAGCAACTGCCGGATTACCAGTTCCAGGCCCTCCCGGTTGTGGGCCGTGTCGCAGATTACCCGGGGGCTATCCCGCAGCTGCTGCCAGCGGCCCAGCAATCCTGTATTCTGAACGACCCGCTGCAGGCCGTTCCGTATGGCCGCTTCGCCGACGGGGAAGGAGTCGAGCACCTGCAGCACGGCCAGTACCCCCTTGATGTTGCGCTGCTGGTACTCCCCTAACAGGGAGGTCTCAAAGGCGGGCAGCCCGAGCTGGTCGGCAAAGCAGATCGGGGCGCGATTGGCGGACGCTACCTGCCTGAAGACTTCCGCCGTTTCCGGCTGGGTTT
>DATIPV010000061.1:0-3009 GCA_035471525.1 Robiginitalea sp. | reverse complement strand
CCTGAAGATGGTAGACCTGATTATGCTTACGGCTCCCGTCGCTGTTTTTGCGCTGCTCGCCCATGTGGTGGTTTCATCGGGAGATCCCGACCTGCTGGTGGCCTTGCTCAAATACGCAGGCGTGGTAGTGCTGGGGCTGGTGCTGATGATCGTTTTCTACAGTGTGGTGGTATCGACCTTTACCAAGTATAACCCCCTTACGTTTTTGAGCCGGATAAGCCCGGCCCAGCTGCTGGCATTCTCTACCAGTTCCAGTGCGGCGACCCTGCCGGTTACCATGGAGCGTGTAGAGGAGCACATCGGGGTAGACAAGGAAGTGTCCAGTTTTGTTCTCCCGGTAGGGGCTACCATCAACATGGACGGCACCAGCCTCTATCAGGGTGTTGCCGCCGTGTTTATCTCTCAGGCGCTGGGATTTGACCTCACTTTTGGAGACCAGCTTACCATTATACTTACCGCGCTGCTGGCGTCCATAGGGTCGGCGGCCGTGCCCGGTGCCGGCATGGTGATGCTGGTAATCGTACTGGAATCCATCGGTTTTCCGGCCGATAAGCTGGCCATTGGCCTGGCGCTCATCTTTGCCGTCGATCGTCCGTTGGACATGTGCCGCACGGTGGTAAACGTAACCGGCGACGCCACCGTGTCGATGCTGGTTGCCAAATCGGTCGGAAAACTGGGCAAACCCCATCCCCGCCATTGGGACGACCATCTGGATGAAGTGAGGTAGGGGGTAGGGCCTACAGGAATTTCTTCTGAAGTTCGGGTGTCGGCACCATGCACGCATCTTTCCTGCCGAACCACCGGTACCGGTTGCGGGCTACCAGGTCGTAGACTGCGTCGCGAAGCGAACGCGGGATCCAGCCCAATACAAAAGGCATCCATCCATACCCATGCAGCTCGCGCGCAATCTCCAGGGCCGCGTCCGATTTTATGTAATAGGCCGTGCCGGGATCGATCAGGATAATGGAGTCGACCTCGCTGGTGTCGATGTGCCTGGCCCGGCTCAACTCCTGCCCCAGCTCGCTCTGCAGGGGCACAAAGCGGAAGCGGTCGCCCCGGTCGCGCCGGATCACGAATTGCACAGTCCCGTTGCAAAGGTTGCAGACCCCGTCAAAAAGGATGATTTTCTTGCCCGATTCTAAATCCATGCAGCAAAGATACAGCGCATAACTGGTATATTACAAGGCTCCCGGGGAAAGCCGGGGAGACCCCCGACCGCCCGGCATCGCACTGCACCCCAGGGGTTGCGACGGAACAGGTGGCCAGAAGCCTTTGGAGGAAGGCCTCCTATTTCCTGACGGCTTCTACCAGCTCGAGCTGTTCCACGCTTACCTGGGTGGTAAACATGCCATAGTTGACAATGGCCTTGTTTTTTTCCAGGCTGTCTATGGTACCCACGGCCTTCCCGTCGGGCATGCGCACACGGTCGCCCACGCGGAGCACGGGTTTCGGTTTTTTCTTTTCCCGGACGGCCTCTTTTTTCTGGGCGGCGGCCTTTTGCTTCCGCACCACCTTTACTTCCTGCTGCAACTCCTTCTCGATAGCCGCCTTCCGGGTATTTTCTTCGGTGGCCTGCTTGGCGGGCTGCTGTTTGCGTTTGCTGTTTTCGGTCTCTACAATGCGGATCAGCTCGGAGATCAGGGGCCGTTTCTTCTTATCCCGAAAATAACGCCCGGCAACCTGGTCTACCCGGGTGCCCAGTTGTATCATCCGCTGGTGGTAGTCGTAGAGTTCCTGATACCCGCTGAGCTTTTTGCGCATCTTTGCATTGAGGGCCTCCAGCCGCTGGGCTTCCTCGCGTGCCTTGCTCTCTTCTTCCTGCAGCCGGCTTCCTGTTTCGGCCATCTGGCGCCGTTGTTTCTGCAACTTGGCAATGCTCTCGTCGAATCGAACTTTACCCCGTGCCACCTTCTTTTTGGCCCGGTTGATCAGGTTGAATGGTATGCCGTTTTTCTGGGCTACCTCAAAGGTAAAGGAGCTGCCAGGCTGCCCGACTTCCAGCTGGAAGGTAGGTTCCAGGGTTTGGGCATCGAAGAGCATATTGGCGTTGGTGGCACAGGGGAGTTCGTCTGCCAGGGCCTTCAGGTTGGCGTAATGCGTGGTAACCACCCCATAGGATTCCCGCTCGTAAAAGGTCTCCAAAAAGGTCTCGGCCAGGGCCCCGCCCAGTTCCGGATCGCTCCCGGTGCCGAATTCATCGATGAGAAATAAGGTGCCGGCGCCGCATTTGCGCAAAAACCGGTTCATATTCTTCAGGCGGTAGGAGTAGGTGCTCAGGTGGTTTTCGATCGATTGATTGTCGCCAATATCGGTCAAAATCTCCTCGAAAAGGCAGCAGCTGCTTCGCTCGTGAACCGGGATCAGCATGCCGCTTTGCAACATAAGTTGCAGTAAGCCGATGGTTTTCAGGGTAATGCTTTTGCCCCCGGCATTGGGCCCCGAAATAACGATGATCCGGTGCTCGCGGTTTAACTCGATGGTTTGCGGCCATGTTTTCTCGGAACGGCTGCGGTTGCTGAGCCACAGGAGCGGGTGGTAGGCATCCCGGAGGTAGAGCCGCCGCTCCTGATTGATTTCCGGCAGTACGGCCTCCATAAGCTTCCCATACCTGGCTTTTGCTGCTGTCAGGTCTATTTCGGTCAGAACGTCCTGATATACCTCCAGGTCTCCTATGTAGGGCCTTAGATCGTTACCCAGCAATCGCAGGATTTTTCGGATTTCTTCCTCTTCCTCCAATTCCAGCAGCTGCAGTTCGCGACTGTGCTGCAAGGCGGTTTCAGGCTCGATGTAAACGATGCTCCCGGTCTTGGAGCTGCCCAGAACACTGCCTTTTACCCTCCGACGGTACATCGCCTTTACGGCGAGCACCCGGCGGTTTTCCACCACGGACTCCCGAATCTCGTCGAGGTACTCGGCTTTCTGGCAGTGGAGGAGGGCCGCGTTAAAGCTCTGGTTAATGGCTCCCCTGACCTGTTGCATGGCTCTGCGAATCCGCAGCAGATCGACTGA
>DATIPV010000060.1:0-2755 GCA_035471525.1 Robiginitalea sp. | reverse complement strand
CCGATACAGATACGTCCTTAAAAGGCCTGGGTAACCCCCGGGGTCGGGATCGCGTACTTTCCGGCTGCATCGGGCAGGCTCGGGGGTACCGTGTTCCAGTCGACCGATTCGGGCATAATCTGCAGGTTTGAATTCAGGGCCTGCTCCCAGGTTACCACCTGCCCGCTGTACGTGGCCATCCGGCCCATGATGGCCGTGAGGGTGCTGTAGGCCCCGTGGTAGGCGTCGTTGATCTGCCCGCCTGCGCGAATGGAGGCGAAAAGCCGGTTGTGTTCTTCCTGATACGGGTTGTGTCCTTCCGGATTGCTGATGGTGGCCGTTTCGTTCCCCGCCAGGTCGAGCAGGCGGGCCACCCCGGCGTCGTTGGTCTCAACGGCCCCCTTGGTGCCCTGGAACATCTCGCCCACCCGGCTCATGGTATTCGGCTGATGCCGGCATTGGCTGGCAACTACCGCCCCGCCCGGATAGGTGTATTCCACAAAGTGGTGGTCGAAAATCTCGCCGTGGTCGGGGCCGGTGCGCACCTGGCGGCCGCCCATGCCCTGTGCCGAGGCCGGGTACTCCCCGATAAACCAGTTGGCCACGTCAATGTTGTGGATGTGCTGTTCCAGAATGTGGTCGCCGCACACCCAGTTGAAGTAGTACCAGTTGCGCATCTGGTACTCGAGTTCGGTCTGCCCAGCCTCGCGCGGGCGTACCCACACCCCGTCATTGTTCCAGTATACCTGCCCGGAACGGATGGTACCGATGGCCCCGGCCCGGAGCTGTTCAAGGGTCTTCAGGTAGTTGACCTGGTAGCGGCGCTGCAACCCTACCACCACGTTCAGTTTTTTCTGGTCGGCCACCCGAGCCATCTCCAGCACCTTGCGGATACCAGGCGCATCGGTGGCCAGGGGTTTTTCCATGAAAACGTGCTTGCCCTGTTCAATCGCATAGGCGAAGTGGTAGGGCCGAAAACCCGGAGGGGTGGCCAAAATCACCACATCGGCCAGGTCTGTGGCCTTGCGGAAGCCGTCAAAACCGGCAAACCTGTTCGCCTCGGGCACGTTCATCTGTCCGCTGCCCTGGTATTTCTCCATCAGGCTTCCGTAGCTGGAAGCCACGCGGTCTTCGAACAGGTCGGCCATGGCCACCAGCTCCACCTGGGGGTCGGCTTCCAGGGCCTGGTTGGCAGCCCCTGTGCCCCTTCCGCCACAGCCCACCAGGGCCAGTCTAAGCTTCCGGTCCTGGAAGACATCTGCCATGGCCCCCAGTTCGAGGGAGGGCAGCATCAGGCCGGAGGCGGCCAGGCCGGAATTGCGGATAAAGGTGCGTCGGGAAGCGTTGGGCGATTCGTTGGTTTTCATATCTCGTAACGGTTTAGGGGTTATGGTTGCTAGGGTAAATCCCAGTATTTCGCGTATTCTTCCGGTGGGGGCGGATGCAGGGGGCGCACGATGCGGAACCCGGCAAAGGGGGCGTCGGTAAACCACCACTGGCTCCTGGGGAACTGCGGGTCGCGCTGTTTCCAGACCGGGTCGGATGTCAGGCGGGCCGCGCTGCGCAGGGCCCCGGCAGGTGCCTTGTAGCTGCCCCCGCGCAAAACGCCCGGATATTCTTTTACGGATGGCATATAGGCCCCCGCTTCGGGGTCGTAGCCGGCCGGGTCGTAGCCGTCGAGGGTCCACTCGGCCACGTTGCCCAAAATATCATACAAACCCCAGGGATTCGGTTTCTTCTTCCCGACCACCTGGTACCGGCCGTCGCTGTTTTCGGCATACCAGGCATAGGCGTCCAGGGAATCCATTTCCGTACCGAAAAAATAGGGCGTGGTCGACCCGGCACGGGCCGCGTACTCCCATTCGGCTTCGGTGGGAAGGCGGTAGAAATGGCCCGTCTGGGCCGAGAGCCACTGGCAGAAGCGGGCGGCAGCCTTGCGGGTAACGTTGCCCACCGGCAGGCCCGGGCCTTTGCCCATGCCCAGGCTCATATCCACATAGGGCACCGTCGCGCCCGATACGGCATCTGCCCCGATGGGCACGGTCTCTCCGGAACGCGCATCTGTTTCGCCGGCTTCTCCCGCCACAGCCGACGGTCCGTGGGGTCGGTTCAGGTACAGCTTGTACCAATCCCAGGTGATCTCCATTTCGGACATCCAAAAGGCCGCAATTTCCAGGCTCCGGGCGGGGCCTTCGTCGGGCCCCCGACCCGCCTCGTCCGGCTCACTGCCCATGGTGAAGGAGCCCGCAGGAATGGCCGCCATGGGAATCTGCAGCTCCGAACCGGTTATTTTTTGCACATACCGGTCGTGCTTCTGGGCCATAAGGGGCAAACAGAGCAGCGAGGTGTAAAAGGCAAGGGCTAAGCGGTGCATGGTAGCCGAAAGTTACGGTTTCCCCGGCATTTAGCGAAGTGCCCTGTAAAAGAAAAAACCCCCTTGGGGGGCTTTTTCAAGCTAACTCATCCGGGGAATGCCGGCAACCCGGAAAAAAACACAAAGAAAGTTTTAGTGGGGCACAATCTGCCTTCGGCAGAATCTGGTTTAAAATATAAACTGTCTGCAGGTTGGGCTAATCTTTGGGGAAATTTCACAATCTGCCGTCATTTTGTGTCAAACCAAAAGTGAAATATTTTAGTCGCCCATAAACCCGTGGGAAGCGAGCCAGGCCCCGAAGGCGTCGATCCAGGCATCGCTGGGCAGCCCCTGTTTGCGCATGCCGAAGCCATGCCCGCCCTGCTCATAGATCAGCAGTTCCACCGGGAGTTTGGCGGCATT
>DATIPV010000059.1:0-5655 GCA_035471525.1 Robiginitalea sp. | reverse complement strand
TGCTGTGCACCTGCAGGGCGATGAACCCTTCCGGGCTCTGGTCATCTACCAGGAAGGCAGCCGGGACGCCGTTTATCCAGGTCTTCAGGGAATCCCCGATGGCCTCGATGCGGTAGTGGTTCCAGTCATTCTGCTTAAAAGCCTGCTGAGCTTCCGGGTTGTCCGTGAGGGGCACCAGCCAGCCCCGGGCCGCCTCGTCGTAGATGCCGGCGCTCCAGGCCCGCTCCGACGGGTCTATCTCGATCTGGTACCCGTGCACGCGGCCGTCCATGTACCAGGGATAGCTGTGGCTGCGCACCTGTATGCCCGAATTCATGGATGCGTCTACCAGGTAATCGAGCTCCAGGATAAAATCCCCGTAGGTGCGGTCGGTGGTCAGGAAGGAATTGGGCGTATCGTGCACGGTGGAGCCCACGATGGCCCCTTCCCGCACCGTGTAAATGGCCTGGCCGCCCTTTTGGGTCCACCCGCTCAGGTCGGTGCCGTTGAAAAGGTCCTGCCAGGGGGCGTCATCCTGGGGTGCCCGCTGGCAGCCCAAACCCAGCAGCAGGCCCATGGCCAGAAGTGAAACGCTGCTTTTAATTGTTAGGTTCATAACGTTGGTTTTATATGCGGAACAAAATTTTACAAATCAAACAGGGAGGGCAGCCAGAGGCTGAGCTCCGGGATGTAGGTGACCAGGAACAGGGCCACTATCATGGCCACAAACAGGGGCACCAGCGGGCGGATGACCTTTTCGATGCGGGTTTTGGCGATGCCCACCCCCACAAAGAGGACGGATCCCACCGGCGGGGTGCAGAGCCCGATGCAAAGGTTCAGGATCATGATGATCCCGAAATGTACGGGGTCCATGCCCAGCCGCGTAACCACCGGTAAAAAGATAGGGGTAAAAATCAGAACGGCCGGGGTCATGTCCATAAAGATCCCCACGGCCAGCAAAATCAGGTTTATGAGCAGCAGAATAACCACTTTGTTGTCGGTCAGACCCAGCAGGCCCTCGCTGATTTCCTGGGGGATATGCTCGTAGGAGAGCACCCACGACATGCTCATGGAAGCCCCGATCAGGAGCATAACGATAGCCGTGGTGGCCGAGGCTTCCAGGGCGATGCCCGGGAGGTTCCGGAAGTTGATCTCCCGGTAGATGACCCCCAGCACCAGGCTGTAGAGCACTGCGATGGCCGAAGCCTCCGTGGCCGTGAAGATGCCGGCAACGATACCCCCGATTACCAGAACCAGCAGCAGGAGGCTGGGAACTGCATCCACAAAGGTGCGCAGCACATCGGGCAGGCGGCTGCGCTCTCCGCCCCGGTACCCTTTTTTCCGTGCCCAGAAATACGCCACGGCCATGAGGAACAGCCCGGTGAGGATGCCGGGGATATACCCCGCCAGGAACAGGGCCGCGATAGATGCCCCCCCGCTGGCCAGGGAATAAACGATAAGGATATTGCTGGGAGGGATTACCAGGCCGGTGGTAGCCGAGGTAATGTTCACGGCAGCCCCGAATTCGCGGGAATACCCCTGTTTCTCCATTTCCGGGCCCAGCATGCTGCCCATGGCCGAGGCGGAAGCCAGGGCCGAGCCGGCAATGGCCCCCATCAGCATGGCCGAGATAATGTTTATCAGGGCCAACCCGCCGGGCATGGCCCCCACCAGGGTCTTGGCGAAGGCGATGAGCCGGTGTGCAATCCCTCCCCGGTTCATGAGCTCGCCCGAAAGCACGAAAAAGGGGATCGCCAGCAGGGCGAAACTGTCGAGGCCGGCGGCCATGCGCTGTGCCCCCGTGGTGAGGGCCGGAAGGGCCGGGATGCTCACCATCATGGTAAGGGTGGCCGAGACGGCGATGCTCCAGGCCACCGGGGTGCCTATGGCCAGCAGGCTTACGAAGCTGAGGATGAGAACGAGAAGCGGTACGTATTCCATGGGTCAGCGGCTTAACAGATCGGAGGCTTTGTAGTAGATGATCAGCGCCCCGCTGAGCGGGATCACCAGGTACACATAGGCCAGCGGCAGGCGCAGGGCCGGGGAATACTGCTCGAGCACGAAGGTGACGTAAACCAGGCGTGCGCCTCCCACCACCAGCCCGAACAGGGCAAAGGACAGGATAATCCAGCGCACCGCCTGCTGCAGAAACCGGCGCGTGGGCGGGGCACACCGTGCCGGCAGCACATCGATGGCCACATGCCCGTTGCGCCCGGATACATAGGCCGCGCCGAGCACGCCCAGCCAGATCATCAGATACCGGGCCAGTTCGTCCGTAAAGGAGCTGGGCGACCCCAGCACATACCGGCTGCACACCTGCCACAGTACGTTCAGCACCATAACGGACATGATCAGGATAAGGGCGGCAGCCAGGGCGTTATCGATGGTCTTGCGCAGTTTCATGAGCCTTGCAATTGCTGGATTTGTTGAATGAGCCGCCTCAGGGTGGTGTCGGCCTCGTAGAGGCGGTAGGCTTCGCGGGCGCTATCGGCGAAGGGCTTTTTATCGGGGTACAGGATGGTGACCCCCGCCTTTTCCACTTCCCGCAGGGCCTCGGCCTCGGCCTCGGCCCAGAGTTCGCGCTGGTAAGACATCGAGGCCCTGGCGGCCTGCCGGATCCACTCCTGTTCCCGGGGGCTCAGCGTCTCCCAGAACCGGGTGCCCGCAATGAGCACGTCAGGGGAAAAGGTATGCTCGTCGAGGGAGTAATATTTGCAGACCTCGTAATGGCGGGCCAGGTAAAAACTGGGCGGGTTATTCTCCGCCGCATCTACCACCCCCTGCTGCAGGGAGGTGTACAGTTCCCCCCACGAGATGGGCGTGGGGGCGCCCCCCATGCTGCGGATCATGTTGATGGCCGTTACGCTTTCCATAACACGCACCTTGAGCCCCTTCAGGTCTTCGGGCGATTCGATGGGCTTGTGCATGCTGTAAAAACTCCGGTAGCCGGCGTCGTAAAAGCCCAGGCCCTTGAGCCAGTACCGGATCCCGTTATCGAGCAATTCCTGCCCGATGGGGCCGTCGAGCACGGCATAGGCGTGCTTCCGGTCGGCAAACAGGTACGGCAGGCCCAAAATGCGGGTTTTGGGGGCAAAGTTCTCGAGCGTGGCCACGGAGACCTTGGTCATATCGAGGGTGCCTATCTGCAGGAGTTCCAAAACCTCCCGCTCGCTGCCGAGCTGCTGGTTGGGGTAAATCTCCAGACTGAGACGCCCCTGCGACAGGGTTTCCAGATCTTCCCCCATGCGCACCATGGCCAGGTGCACGGAATGGGTCACATCGAGGCTATGGGCCAGGCGGATGGTACGGCCTTCCCCGTCGGGCCGGCACGACACAAGTGCCGCCGTTAGCAGGAACAGTATGGTGCGGGCGCCTCTCACGGCTTCCCGCCCCGGATGTTTGCAATCGTCTTCAATACGTCGCCAACCGAAGCGGCCAGCGCCTCAAAATCTCCCTGTTCCAGCAGCGATTTGGAAATGAGGTTGGAGCCCATGCCCACGCAGCACACCCCCGCCCCGAACCAGGCCCTGAGGTTGGCCTCATCGGGGCTTACCCCCCCGGTGGGCATTATGCGGGTCCAGGGTTGTGGCCCCTGTACGGCCTTTACGAACTCAGGGCCGTAAACCGACCCCGGGAAGAGCTTGATGATCTCGCACCCGAGCTCCTCGGCCCGGCCGATCTCGGTAAGCGAGCCGCACCCTGCCGACCACAGTACTTTCCGCCGGTTGCACACCCGGGCGATGTCTTCCCGCAGGGAGGGGGTTACCACAAAACGGGCGCCCAGCTGCATGTAGAGCGAAGCGGCCGGGGCATCCGTAACGGACCCGACCCCCAGCGCCATGCCGGGCAGTTCCCGCAGGGCATACCGGCTGAGTTCGGCAAAGACCTCGTGGGCAAAATCGCCCCGGGCCGTGAATTCCAGCAGGCGCGCCCCACCCTGGTAACAGGCTTTCAGCACTTTCTTCCCGAGTTCCGGGTCGGGGTGGTAGAACAGGGGCACCAGGCCGGTCTGTTCCATGAGGCTTGCTACTTCCCCTCGCGTTATCGTTGCCATAGGCATTCAGTTGGTTTGTTATCGTTCAGTGTTCCCCGACAGCCCGCTCATCGGACCACCCGGCCGGAGGCATCGCCCCCCATCAGTTTTTCCACTTCGGCCACGCTCACCAGGTTGGCATCTCCCACAATGGTGTGCTTCAGGCAGGAAGCCGCCACGGCGAAGTCCAGGGCCTGCTGGTCGTTTCCGGGCCAGCTGACCAGGCCGTAAATGAGCCCGCCCATAAAGGCATCGCCCCCTCCCACCCGGTCGACAATGTGGGTGATCTGGTATTCCCGGGAAGCGTAGAGCTTTTTCCCGTCGTACAGCACCCCGGCCCAGGTATTGTGGGAAGCCGAAAGGGAGCCCCTCAGGGTGGTAATCACTTTTTTCGCCTGTGGGAATTTTGCCATCATCTGCCTGCAGACCGACAAAAACGCCTCGGCTTTCACCTGCGCTCCCTGAGTGGTTACATCCAGGCCTTCGGGCTTGATGCCGAAATGCTTTTCGGCATCTTCCTCGTTGCCCAGAATAATATCGCAATAGGCTGTAAGCTCGGTCATAACAGCCTCGGAAGAGACCCCGTATTTCCACAGTTTGGCCCGGTAATTCAGGTCGGTGGATACTGTAAGACCCATCTGGCGGGCCTTTTGCACGGCCTCCAGGCAGGCGTCGGCCGCGCCCTGGGATATGGCAGGGGTTATCCCGGTCCAGTGGAACCACTGGGCGTCCCGGAAGACGCTTTCCCAATCGACCATCCCGGGTCTGATCTCGGCCATGGCTGAATGGGCCCGGTCGTAGATCACCTGGCTCCCGCGGCTCACCGCCCCGGTTTCCAGAAAATAAATCCCGAGGCGCCCGCCGCCCCGCTGGATATGACGGGTGCCGACACCCTGTTTGCGCAATTCCATCAGGGCACAATCGCCCAGGTCGTTGGCCGGCAGGCGCGTAACGAATTCGGCGGGCAGGCCGAAGCGGGCCAGCGACACCGCCACATTCGACTCCCCGCCCCCGTAGACCACATCGAGCTGGCTGGCCTGGGAAAAGCGCAGGAACCCGGGCGGGGACAGGCGCAGCATGATCTCGCCGAAGGTTACGATCTTTTTCATGACTCGCGTTGGTTAGGTTCCGGGAATTCAAAGTAATCCCGGGCATTAAAGTAACAGATATCCCGGACAATCTGGCCCAGGTGCTTCAAATCATCGGGCAGGAGGCCCATTTGGATGTCTTCCCCGATCGTCTGGCATAACAGCCTCCGAAAATACTCATGCCGCGGGAAGGAGAGCAGGCTGCGCGAATCGGTAAGCATGCCCACAAAACGACTGAGCAGCCCCATGTTCGAGAGGGCGTCGAGCTGCCGTCGCATCCCGTCCAGCTGGTCGTTATACCACCAGCCCGAACCGAACTGCATTTTGCCGGCCGCACTGCCGTCGTTAAAGTTCCCGCACATACTGGCAAAGACCTCGTTCCAGGCCGGATTCAGGTTGTACAGTATGGTTTTGGCCAACTGATCGGAACGGTCGAGGTGATTCAGGAAACCGGCCATCTGCCGGGCCTGCGGATAATCGCCTATGGAATCGAAGCCCGTATCGCGGCCCAGCTGTGCGCCCATCCGGCTGTTCGCATTGCGCAGGGCCCCCAGG
>DATIPV010000058.1:0-1992 GCA_035471525.1 Robiginitalea sp. | reverse complement strand
AAGGTAATAATGCGAAAACGGTTAGACTGCATACGGCTCAGGGTATCCAGCAAAAGCCACTTGGACTTCAGCAGGGTTGGCGTCTCTGATTTAAGGCTGATGTCGAACAGGTATTTCAACCCGTCTTTGGTGGCCGTAATGTCTGGCGTAACAGGCTCGCCGGTTCGTTTCACTATATAGGATTTGGGAGTTTCAAACCCATTCATATCGGCTTTGATATTGTCGAAACCCCGCGATTCCAGGTGTTGTATGGATTGCTCCAGTAGGTCCTGATGTTGCTCTTTGTCTGCTTTTACCATAGGGATAAAATACTCTAAAAAATGAGAACAGCAAATTATCAGGGATAATTAACACACAATTAAGCTGTTAGAAATCAGATATTTGATTATAGAAAAATTGTCTTTCCGCTCCGCACGGAAGCATCTGCAGCCAGCACAATCTGCATGCTGCTCACGGCATCGCGCAGGTGATCGTCCAGGTCGAGATCTTCCACAATGGCCTTCAGGAAATATTCCTGCTCCAGCAAACACAGCCCGTCGTGATCCGGTTCGTCGGCCGTGCTGATAACCTGGTCGGCGCGGGCAAAAGTGCCGTCGGGATTCAGGGCGCTGTGGTGGAGCAACAGACTGCCGGTCTTTGAGTGGCCTTCGATATCGTCTGAATCGCCCTTTTCGGAATCCTGTATGGACACGCAGCCCCCGGGCCCGATTACATCCTTCACAAAAAAGGCCGTTTCGCTCATCATGGGCCCCCAGCCGGCCTCGTACCAGCCCACCGACCCGTCTTCGAACCGCACCTGCAACTGCCCGTAATTGTACATGTCTTCTGCGATTTCATCGCTGAGCCTCGCCCCTATAGCGCTTACGCTTACGGGCCGTGAGCCGGTCATCAGGCACATCATGTCCACGTAATGGACCCCGCAGTCGACAATGGGAGACATGGAGCGCATGAGCTGCTTGTGGGTGTACCACTGTCCGGCAGAGCTTTGCTGGTTCAGGTTCATGCGCATTACCAGCGGCTTGCCCAATCCCTGTGCCAGCGACACAAAACGAGACCAGGCAGGGTGTACCCGCAGGATGTACCCAACCACCATCTTGCGGTTGTTTTCCGAGGCGAGGCGAACCAGGCCCTCAGCCTCTTCCACGGTAAGGGCCAGGGGCTTTTCCACGAACACATGGCACCCGGCGCGCAAGGCCTCCGAAACCAGGGCCGCATGGGTGTCGGGATAGGTGTTTACCGAAACAGCGTCGGCTTGGCTGTGGGCCAGCGCCTCCTTCAGGGAGGGATAGGTGGGGTACCCCCCCAGTTCTTCAGACAGCTTTTCGCGGCTTTCCGGAGAACGGCTTACCAGGCCTACAATCTCAAAACCCTGGAGCTGGTGGTAGGCGCGGGCGTGGCTGCTCCCCATGTTTCCGCAGCCCACTACGATTACGTTGATCTTTTTTTTCATAGTTATTCCAGACTGAATGCGATGATTTTATTCCCTTTAACTGTTCCGAGCTTTTCTCCCCCGCAGGCGATGGCCAGGTATTGTTTCCCGCCCACCTCGTAAAGGGCCGGCGTGGCAAAAGCGGGGGCCGGCAGGGCATGCTCCCAGAGCAATTCTCCCGTGTGCCGGTTAAAGGCACGGATATACCCGTCTTTGGTAGCCGCGATAAAAAGCAGGCCGTTCCGGGTTATGGCCGGCCCGCCGTAGTTTTCTGCCCCGGTGCTGGGATGCCCCAGCGCGCGGAGCGAGTCGGTCTCGCCCAGGGAAATTTTCCAGAGGTATTCCCCGCTGTTGAGGTCGATGGCCTGGAGGGTTCCCCAGGGCGGGGAAATAGCGGGGAGCCCATTGGCGTCCAGGAACTTGTTGTACCCGGTGTGCCTGAAGGGCATCGGATCGCTGCCCGCCGGCAATGCGACGGATTCGCCTGTTTTCTCTCCGGCCTCCTGCTGCAACAGGAAATTTACCAGGGCGGTCCGCTCCGGCTCCCCTATTTGTGGGAATCC